>NZ_QBAW01000007.1 GCF_009689985.1 Helicobacter pylori
TTATAAGGGATTGGTATTTCATATTGAAACAAAATTTTAAAAATTTGTTTTAGGGCTAATTTAGCATTAATTAGGCTATGTTAATAAAAGTTTGATGGTTAAAAATCTCTAACTCCCCTTAATTTTCTAAAAAGCGCTTTACTTAGCACACTTCTTTATGTCAATATTCCAATCAGCACCGGATTTGATTTGATGTTTTTGCGCGAAATTATCCATATTCAGCGCCACGGAAACATTCAACAAGCTGTTTAAATAAACCAACGGCTGGCCTTCTGGCACATTGCCAAAGCTCGCAACATACGGCATTTTCCCTTCGTATTGTTTCTTAGAACCTTTAAAAATCGTTACACACAGCGTGTCATTGAGTTTGATTTTTGCTTGATTGAGTAATTTATCGCTGATATTGCTCCAAACATTGCCATATTGAATATCCAAAATCGGGATATTGCCTTTCACTTCCCCTTTTGTGGCTTTCGCTTTTTGGTAAGGAATTTCAACGACTTTTGGGGGAAGCTCTGGCCCGACCTGCTCGAATGTGATCGCCCCAGAAGCCAAACGCGCACCGGTGTAAGCATACACATCACGGCCATGGAAAGTATAAGATTTTTCAGAACCTTTCAAGCGGTTAGTTTTTTCATCAATTTCACGCACGCTATCAATCCCCAAAGTTTGTGCCACCAAAGTCAGCGTGCCGTTATCCGGCGAGACGAAATACTGGCCGTTTTTAGTTTTTAGCACCACCGATTTACGCTTAGTGCCTACGCCCGGATCCACTACGCTCACAAATACCGAACCTTTTGGCCAATAACTAGCGGTCTGATACAAGCGGTAAGCGCCTTCCCAAATATTATACGGGGGGATTTCGTGCGTTAAATCAAAGATTTTAAGATTGGAATCAACGCTGAAAGCGACGCCTTTCATCGCCGAGACAGCTCCATCTTTTAGGCTAAAATCTGTTTGTAAAATCAAAGCGTTACTCGCATAAACAGGCGATAACCCTATACACGCTGATAAAAACAACGCTAAAATCGTTTTTTTCATCTGTATTATTTCCTAAATAACAAAAGCGGAGTGAAGCGTTTTCTCATGGTTATCCTTTGTTGGATTAAAGTGTTTTTATTATACAATTTAAGGGGATTGTTTGTTTGTTTTTTTGAAGTTTAAAGTTTTTACAAGGGATTAAAATTTCGTATTGAAACAGAATTTTAAAATAAGTCTTTATGTTAAAATAATTTAAAATGATTTACCGCTAATTAGGCTTTCTTAAGGATAGGGGGTTTTATTTAAAACGCAATATCGCCAATATTTTCACTATTTTCTATATAGTATTTAAAGCGCTCTTTTTCTAATTCGTTTTTTAGGATTTGTTGTTCTTCTAAAAGCAGGCGTTTTTGATCTTCTAGGGTGTTGATTTTACGGCTAATATAATAAATATTATTGCTTAAATAGATTTTAGGCGCTAATAAGGCTAAAAACGCGCCCCCAAAAACCAATACCCCTATTAAATTCATTAAAGAAAGACCATGCGAATTTTCATTTGCAGTTCCAGCGAACAATTCCTTTTTTTCGTCCTCTTCTATGCGTACAAAGCGTTCTTTTTCATTTGAAGAATGGGTTTTGATATTCATGGCTTACTCATATGGCTTACTCATGGTTTGAATTGAAACACCCTCATTTTAGCGCTTCGTGAGCGCCTGTTGTTTTTAATTTCTTCTGGGCTTGGAGTGATGGGCTTTTTGGTTAAAATTGCGCCTAAAGCGTGATTGTTAGAGCAAGCGCATTTGAAACTTGAAGGATCACAAATGCAATTTTTAGCGTAATCTTTGAAAGCGTTTTTCACTAACGCGTCTTCTAAAGAATGGAAAGAAATCACGCACAAAATCGCTCCCTTAAGGTTTCTAGCGCATTGTAAAAACTCTTTTAACTCTTCTAATTCGCTATTGACTTCTATGCGGATGGCTTGAAACACTAGTGTCGCTGGGTGGATTTTTTTATTTTTAGAAAAAGAGCTTAAAAAATCGCTCAAATCTTTAGCGTCTTTAAAGGATTTTTTAGCACGCCTTTCTGCAATTTTGTGGGCGATTTTTTTGTATTCTTTGATTTCGCCATAGTCTCTAAAGATTTTTTCTAACGCTATTACAGGATAAGAGTTGATGACTTTTTGAGCGTTCAAATCACTCTCTAAATCCATGCGCATATCCAAAGCGTGCGAGTGGAAATTAAACCCTCTGTTATCGTCATCAAGCTGCAAGGAGCTCACCCCTAAATCCACTAAAACCCCCTTGATTCGCTCACCATGAATTTCTAGGGCTTCTTTAAAGCGTTTGGCAAAACCTCCGCTTAAGAGATTATAACGCCCTTCAAATTCTTTCAATCGTTCTTTAGCGATTTCTTGAGCGAACTTATCTTTATCAATGCCAATGAGTTTCAGGTGTGGTTTTTGGGATAAAAGGGCTTTAGAATGCCCCCCTAACCCTAAAGTGCAATCAATCAAAACCCCTTCTTCTAAAGGCGTGAACGCTTGCAAAACTTCTTGCAACAAAACGCTTTGGTGCAGATTTTCTATTTCTTGCAAACAATCCCCCTAAAACCCCTAGATGAATTTTCCAAATGCCTACTCAATGGTATTGGTTTTGTTGGTTACGCCCAAAAGTTTCTTTATCAATTTTAGCTTTTTAAGATGCGAAAATTCAAGCTAATAATCCTTTTTAATAAAGATTAAAAAGAGCTTAAAGACACCCTTTTAAAGGGTTTAAAAAGTGTAGTTATACCCTAAATAAAGCGAATAATCCCGTTTCAAATGGTAATAAAGATTAGTAGCGTTAGGACCCGCACTCAAAAATTTATTGATGAGTAGCGGCACTCTCACGCCAAACTCTACGCCATTATGCTTATAGATATTGGCTCTCACCCCAAAATTCAACCATACTTGAAAAGCGACGGTTGAAGTATTGGTGCTATAAGGGGCGTTAGGGTTACAATAAGTGGGGGTACAAACATCAGGACCCTTAGCTTCAATGATTTGCTCTTTCCAATAGTTTGCCGCTGAGCTTTTCCAAGTGTTACCGCCGATAGCGACCCCACCAAAAATACCAAAAGAAGCGTTGTCTCTATCAATAATATCAGCTAACAAATCGCTCCCCACACCCCAAGAAACCATATCCAACTGGATTTTATTAGGTGCATAAACTTGCTTACCCAAATCGGCATGCCCGTAATCAAAAAGCCCATACACTCTAAAACCAAACCATTTGCTTGTCATATCTAGCGACTTGAATTGGAAAAATTTCTTATAACCCACATTCAACCCAAGACCATTCAAAGCCCCATTAGCGTATTTAGCATGCCAGTTGATATTGGTGCCTCCTGGATTATGCTTATTAGCGGTAAGACCTGGGGGGCAACCTACAACACTCCCTGTGCAATCCCCTGTATTATAAATATTACTATTCAAACGGGCCTGTCCAAGCTGATAATTAGCCCCTATATAAACACCATCACCTTCGGCTAACAACGAAGAGCTTAAAACTGCGGATAGAAGCCCTAAAGCTACAAACTTTTTCATAAATTCCATTCCTTTACATTCCTATCTTTAAAATTGTCTCATAAAATAATAGCATGTTTATCCTTAATCAAGCAAATATTTTTAACTCTTATGAATAAGAAATGATAATAAAACCATTCTTTTTTGAAGTATAATAGCTCCTTTTAATCCATTTTCTTATTTTAAGGAAACTCTTGCAACATAAAACCATTATGGATAAGATCATTATTCAAGGGGCTAGGGAAAATAATCTCAAAAATATCTTTTTAGAAATCCCTAAAAACCAGTTTGTTGTTTTTACCGGATTAAGCGGTTCGGGTAAATCCACTCTGGCGTTTGACACTTTATACGCTGAAGGCCAAAGGCGTTATTTAGAGAGTTTGTCCAGCTATGCGAGGCAATTTTTAGATAAAGTGGGTAAGCCTAATGTGGATAAAATTGAAGGCCTAACCCCTGCGATCGCTATCGATCAAAAAACCACTTCTAAAAACCCTAGATCCACTGTGGGGACGATCACTGAGATTTATGATTATTTAAGGTTGTTGTTTGCAAGGGTTGGGGAGCAATTTTGCCCCACATGTCTAGAGCCTATTAGTTCTATGAGCGCGAGCGATATTATTTCTCAAATCTGTCATTTAGAAGAAAATTCTAAAATCATTATTCTCGCCCCCATTATTAAAGATAAAAAAGGTTCGTTTAACGATAAATTAGAGAGCTTGCGTTTGAAGGGGTATGTGAGGGCTTTTGTTGATGGGGTGATGGTGCGTTTAGATGAAGAAATCCATTTGCACAAAACCAAAAAACACACCATTGAAGCGGTGGTGGATAGGGTAGTCATTAATAGCGAAAATTCTTCACGGATCGCTAGCGCGGTAGAAAAAGCCCTTAAAGAAAGCTATGGGGAATTAGAAGTGGAAATCTTGCAAGACAACGCGCCAGGCATTAGGAAGCATTACAGCGAGCATAAGGCATGTTTTAAGTGTAAGATGAGTTTTGAAGAATTAGAGCCTTTGAGTTTTTCCTTCAATTCGCCTAAAGGGGCGTGCGAGAGCTGTTTGGGTTTGGGGACAAAATTTAGCTTAGATATTAGTAAGATTTTAGATCCTAACACGCCTTTAAATCAAGGAGCGATTAAAGTGATTTTTGGGTATAACCGCAGTTATTACGCTCAAATGTTTGAAGGCTTTTGCGAATACAATGGTATTGACAGCGCGCTTTGTTTTAATGAATTGAATAAAGAGCAACAAGACGCTCTTTTGTATGGGAATGGCACTGAAATCAGCTTTCATTTTAAAAATAGCCCCTTAAAACGCCCTTGGAAAGGCATTATCCAAATCGCTTATGACATGTTTAAAGAGCAAAAGGATTTGAGCGATTACATGAGCGAAAAAACCTGTTCTTCATGCAAGGGGCATCGTTTGAAAGCCTCAAGTTTGAGCGTCCAAGTCGCTGGCTTGAAAATGGCGGATTTTTTAACTAAGCCCATTGAAGAAGTCTATCACTTTTTTAATGATCCCACGCATTTTAGCTATCTTAACGAGCAAGAAAAAAAGATCGCTGAACCGATTTTAAAAGAGATTTTAGAAAGGGTGTTTTTTTTATACGATGTGGGGCTAGGATATTTGACTTTAGGGCGGGATGCACGAACGATTAGCGGAGGGGAGAGCCAAAGGATACGAATCGCTAGTCAAATCGGGAGTGGTTTGACAGGGGTTTTGTATGTTTTAGACGAGCCTAGCATTGGCTTGCATGAAAAAGACACGCTCAAACTTATTAACACCCTTAGGAATTTACAAAAAAAGGGGAACACGCTCATTGTCGTAGAGCATGATAAAGAGACGATTAAGCATGCGGATTTTGTTGTGGATATTGGGCCAAAGGCTGGAAGACATGGAGGCGAGGTGGTTTTTAGCGGGAGCGTGGAAGAGTTATTGCAAAATAACCATTCTACCGCCTTGTATCTCAACGGCACTAAAAAGATTGAGCGCCCTAAATTTGAACTCCCTAAAGAAAAGCATTTTTTAGAAATTAAAAATGTCAATATCAATAACATTAAGAATTTGAGCGTTCAAATCCCTTTAAAACAATTGGTGTGCATTACTGGGGTGAGCGGGAGCGGTAAAAGTTCGCTGATTTTACAAACCCTTTTACCCACCGCTCAAACCCTTTTAAACCATGCTAAAAAAGCTCAAAGTTTGAATGGGGTGGAGATTGTAGGGTTGGAGCATTTGGATAAAGTGATTTATTTAGATCAAGCCCCCATAGGCAAAACCCCACGAAGCAACCCCGCCACTTACACGGGAGTGATGGATGAAATCAGGATTTTATTTGCCGAGCAAAAAGAAGCTAAAATTTTAGGCTATAGCGCGAGCCGTTTTAGCTTTAATGTTAAAGGGGGGCGGTGCGAGAAATGCCAAGGCGATGGGGACATTAAAATAGAAATGCACTTTTTGCCTGATGTGTTAGTCCAATGCGATAGCTGTAAGGGTGCTAAATACAACCCCCAAACTTTAGAAATCAAGGTGAAAGGCAAATCCATTGCTGATGTGTTGAACATGAGCGTGGAAGAAGCTTATGAATTTTTTGCTAAATTCCCTAAAATCGCCGTGAAGTTAAAAACACTTATAGATGTGGGCTTAGGCTATATCACTTTAGGGCAAAACGCTACGACTTTAAGCGGGGGGGAGGCTCAAAGGATCAAATTGGCTAAAGAATTGAGTAAAAAAGACACAGGCAAAACCCTTTATATTTTAGATGAGCCTACTACCGGTTTGCATTTTGAAGACGTGAATCACCTTTTACAGGTTTTGCACTCTTTAGTGGCGTTAGGCAATTCCATGCTAGTGATTGAGCATAATTTAGACATTATCAAAAACGCTGACTACATTATAGACATGGGGCCTGATGGGGGGGATAAGGGCGGGAGGGTCATTGCGAGCGGCACGCCTTTAGAAGTGGCACAAAATTGCGAAAAAACCCAAAGCTATACGGGAAAATTTTTAGCTTTGGAATTGAAATAGCTTGCATGGGGTTTGTTAAAACGATGTAGGGCTGAATAAAATAACAGACAGCCAAATATTAGAGAGCAGAAAAATTACAAGGCTAACGGCAATAATAGCCGCTTAATCATGCAAGAGTTAGCAAGGAAACCATGCCTTTAAAATCCATCGCATGAGAGTTTGAAAAATGAGAAAATACTAAGGAAAATAGAGACCAAGCCGACACTTTCTAATCATTGCAAAAACGGCAATAGCGTTTCAAACCTTAATGGGAATAATCCCACCACAAACGAATTTAAAACACAAGAGCCACAACGAATGAAGCAAGAAAAATGCGCCATAGTTAAATCCATGCTAGAGATTATAAAAAGCTTGAAATAAGTAGGTTATCAGCCATTAAAAAATCGTGAGAGTGGGTACTATTATTTTCGCCCTATAGCCCAAATTACAAGGGGTAGGGTTAAAAACCCCCTAAACTCACTATTTTTAGTCCCACACAAAAACTACTAATAAGGCTTTATTACCATTAAGTGTTAATCATAAACTATAAAAAATGCTAAAAAACATTTTTCATAATCAATAGTAAAGAGTTTGATTTTAATTTTAATTGCACGATAATTTTTGTAGCGCGGTCTTAGGGGTTAAAAAATGACTTTTAATTTAAAAAACTAATTAAGACCCAACAAGATTTTATTTATTATTGTTTTTTCGTCCGCATTATAATCGCTTGAATGGGATCTTTGCCAAGGAGGTTGCCAAACAAAGGCCCCCTCAACAACTCCTAAAACACCTTGCTTGTCATTTTAACGGCCTCCTCTTTGAGTCTTAAGGTATTTGGGGAATTGCCTTTTAGCTTCTCTATCAATCATAGACCCCCACTTTTTATAGTAGAATTTGATCGCAAATTCCGTTCCTTATATCCGCTCTATTTTGTAACTCCTAAATCCAACTTCCAAATACTTTCTCACCAACCACTCAATGTTGTAAGGCCCTCTATCCAAAAAACGCTTGATATTTGCAGAATTGGTTTCATAATATATTGCAGGCTCGCCATTTTCAAGCAAATCAGCAAGAGTGGTGTTGTTATTATCAATCACAGGGGGTGTATAAAACCCTAAACACTCATCAACCCCTAATTCCTTAACGATAAACAATCAGCAATTGATAAAATCACCATTCTTATCGTTAAGAACATCAATGATTTTATAAGAGCTGCCATACCCATAATAGATCGAGTTAGGTTTCTGTGGTTCTTTATTAGCCTTTAATCCATTAAATTCATCAAAAATACCCGCCATGAAATCATCATCATTTGCTAAAGCGGTCTTGCTACTCAATCTAACAATCTTTTTCTCACTCAATTGAACAATCACTTCGTTAGTCTCTTGATCCGCTCCAACACCAATCACTCTATAGCCAAATCTATCCACTCTTTTACTCAATTTGTTACACAACAAACCATGCAATTCCTTGTTTTTTAATTTCTTAACCATAAAATCATTCGCTAACATAAAAACTCCCCATTAATTGAACCCCAATCTTTAAACCCCTTTGAGCAAAAATCCCAAATTAAGCGTTTCTAATAAACGCTTTTTCTAATGACCCTATGAAATTATAGCGTGATCACTAAAACTTATTAAACTTATCTGGTTGCAGATGGTTTATAAAGAAGCCCTACAAACTACCTTTCCAAAAACAAATCTTTCTCTTGGATTTCCGTTTCTTCGCTTAAAATCGCCGCTCTTTCCACGACGCCTAAAAGCTCTCGCACATTCCCATGCCAAGAATATTCTAAAAGGCGTTTTGCGGCGTTTTTTGAAAAAGATTTTGGCCCCAAATGATAAGCGTCGCACACTTCTTTAAGCTTGATTTCAGCAATGGGTAGAATCTCTTCTACTCTCTCTCTTAAAGGCGCGATAGTTATAGGCACGATTTGCAAGCGGAAAAACAAATCTTCTCTGAATTCTTTTGAAGCGATTTTTTCTTTCATGTTAGCGTTGGTGGCGGAAATGAAACGAACATCAATTTTAACGCTCTTATTATCCCCAAGGCGTGTGATTTCTTTTTCTTGAACCACTCTTAAAAGTTTGCTTTGCAATTGAATGGGCATTTCAGCGATTTCATCTAAAAAGATCGTGCCTTTATTCGCACTTTCAAAAAGCCCCATTTTAGGCGCTGTGGCGTCCGTGAACGCCCCTTTTTGATACCCAAAAAGCTCGCTTTCTAATAAATGCTCTGGGATTGCGGACATGTTGATTGCGATAAAAGGGTGTTTGGAGCGCTGAGAATGCTGGTGGATGAAATGAGCAAAAACTTCCTTACCCACCCCGCTTTCGCCTAATAGCATGACATTAGCGTCCGTGCTTGCGACTTTTAAGGCCTGCCGTTTGCTCTCTTCTAAAGCTTTTGAAGTGGCTAAAAAGCTGTGTTTGTGTGGTTTTTTTAAAGGTTTTTCTAAAGGGTGTTTTTTTTGAAATTCTAAAACTTTTTTAGTGCGATAGATAGATTCTAAAAGCAATTCTGGTTTAAAAGGCTTTTGGAAAAAGTCTTTCACGCCTAAACGAATGGAATCAATGGCTTTATTCAAGGTCGCATTACCGGTAATCACAATGGATTCATACTTGCCTTCTAAAAGGCGTAAAAATTCCAAGCCGTCCATATGGGGCATGTTAATATCCGTGATGACTAAATCAAAGCTTTCATCTAATTTGGCTAAAGCGTCTTTAGGGTTTTTAAAACTCACAATCTCTAAATCGTCTTGAAGCTCAAAAAAAAGCTCCAGGCTTTTACGCATGTTAATATCGTCTTCTACAATGGCGATTTTCATTCTTCTTCCTTTCTAAAAATATCTAACAATAACGCATCTCCCACCAAACTCGCTCTAACGCTTAAGGCTTTGAGGTTGAGAATGCTCGTGGTAGTGGTGCCGTTTTTATAGCTGTGATCATAATGCGTGATAGCGACTTGGCTTTTTAAAATGCAGTCTATGACTCGCTCTTTTTCTTTTTTTAACGCTATTTCTAAAAGGAAGCGTTCTAGTTTGGTTTGGAACAAGGGGTTTTTCAAATCGGGTAAGTTGCTAGTAATAATATAGCAATGATAGTCTAAAACATAGGGGGCTGTTTTAATGCGGCTGACGATAGGCTTAGAGACAGAATACTCTTCGCCCATCACTCTAGAATCAACGATTTTCAAGCGGTATGAAATTAAAAATTCTTGATCTTCTAGGGGGCTGAGAGCTTGCAAAGAAACCCCTAAAAAATAAAATAAAAAATAACAGAATGAAAAGAAACGCATCACTCAAACAAATTTTGCGCCGAAGAGGTTTCTAAATTTTCTGGCTCTTCTTCTTTAGGGCAAGAATTGACATACACGACTTTATCAGCGGTGTTTATGAGTTTTACCCCACTGGCATTTCTTCCAGTTTCTCTAATGTCTTTAATGGAAACTCTAATCATTTTCGCGCTCACAGTAAGGATCATCAAATCCAGGTTCTCATCATCTACGCTGATAACGCCCACTAGATTACCGGTTTTTTGAGTGAGCTTCATGCCAATGACCCCCTTGCCTCCACGAGATTGCTCCCTATACGCTTCGGCTAGAGTTTGCTTGCCAAGCCCGTTCTCGCTCACGCTCAAAAGCTTGTTGCTATCATCGCTAATGACGACCGCGCCGACAACAAAATCATTTTCATTCAATTTAATCCCTCTAACCCCACGAGTAGTTCTTCCGATCTCGCGCACATCTTCTAAAGGGAATTTAATGAAAATACCCAAATGCGATGCGATGAGCAAATGCTTGGCGTTGTTATCCACAACTTTTGCGCCCACTAATTCATCGCCTTCATCTAAAACAATCGCTCTGATACCGCTATAACTCCTATTACCGCCAAATTCGCTCAAATTGGTGCGCTTCACCACGCCATTTTTTGTAAAGAAAGCTAAAGAGCGTTCATCGCTAAAGTCTTTAGTGCTTAGAGTCGCCATGATCTTTTCATCTGGAGTGAGTGAGATTAAATTCACAATGGCTTTACCCATAGCGATCCGGCTCGCTTCTGGGATTTTATAGACTTTCAAATGATATAATTGCCCCTTATTGGTGATAAAGAGCAAAATATCATGCGTGTTAGCCACAAAAAAGTTTTCAATAAAATCGTCTTCATAAGTGTTGCCTGAAAGCTTGCCCTTACCGCCACGATTTTGCCTTTCATAAGCTTTTAAATCCACTCTTTTCACATAGCCTTTATAGCTCATGCTCACCACCATAGGCTCATTAGCGATCAAATCTTCTGTGTCAATACTTTCGTAAGATTCTTGAATTTCAGTGCGCCTTGGAGAAGAAAACTGCTCTTTGACTTCTAAAAGCTCTGTTTTGACGACTTCATTCAAGCGATCTTCGCTCTTTAAAATGCCATTGAGATCACTAATAAGCTCCAACAAGTTTTGGTATTCTTCTTTGATCTTATCCCTTTCAAGGCCTGTTAAGCGTTGCAAACGCATTTCTAAAATGGCTTTGCTTTGGATTTCGCTCAAAGTGAAACGCTCCATTAAGGCGTTTTTAGCCGCTTCTGGGCTTGGGCTTGTTTTAATGAGCTGCACGATTTCATCAATATTGTCCAAGGCGATCAAATAGCCTTCTAAAATATGCGCTCTAGCCTTAGCCTTTTCTAATTCAAAAATCGTGCGTCTTATAATAATGGTTTTTCTGTGGTTTAAGAAAAGGCGCAACAACTCTAAAAGCGTGAAAATCTTAGGCTCTTTATTGTAAATAGCGAGTAAAATGATGCTAAAAGTGGTCTCCATGGTGGTGAGTTTGTAAAGGTGGTTTAAGACAATTTCACTCATTGCGTCTCTTTTTAATTCAATCACCACTCTAATGCCCTCTCTATCGCTCTCATCGCGAACTTCGCTAATGCCTTCAATTTGCTTTTCTCGCACTAAATCGCTGATTTGTTCCACTAATTTGGCTTTATTGGTTTGGAAAGGCATTTCATCTAAAACGATGATTTCTTTATTTTTTGTTTTTTCCACATGCACTTTGGCCCGCACTTTCACACGCCCTCGCCCCGTTTTATAGGCTTCAACAATGCCCGCCTTGCCATAAATGATCCCACCGGTGGGAAAATCAGGCCCTTTGACAAATTCCAAAATTTCATCTAATTCAGCGTTAGGGTTTTCTAAGACATGCGCTAAAGCGTCTATGATTTCATCAATCCTATGAGGGGGGATAGAAGTCGCCATCCCTACGGCGATCCCATTAGCCCCATTGACTAAAAGGTTAGGCAGACGGCTTGGTAGAATATCTGGCTCTTTTAAGGTGTCATCGTAATTAGGCACAAAATCAATGGTGTCTTTATCAATATCCCTTAAAATTTCTTCACTCGCCTTAGTCATTCTGGCTTCAGTGTAACGCATCGCTGCAGCGTTATCGCCATCAATAGAACCAAAGTTGCCCTGCCCATCCACTAATTCCAAACGCATGGAAAAATCTTGCGCCATTCTCACTAGCGCATTATAAACCGCGTTATCGCCATGGGGGTGGTATTTACCAATCACATCACCCACGATCCTAGCGCTTTTTTTGTAAGCGACTTTGGAAGTAAGGCCTAATTCATGCATCGCATACAAAATACGCCTATGCACAGGCTTTAAGCCATCTCTAGCGTCCGGTAAAGCACGCCCTATGATCACGCTCATGGAATAGGCTAAATAGCTCTCTTCAATAGAAGAATCAATCCCCACTTCTACAATATTTTTTGTTTCATTGACTAAATTACCTTGCATGTGTCTCCCTAAAATTTAATTAAAATAAAGCGTTAAAAGATAACGCCCCCAAATCAAAACCCAAAAAATAAGCCCTATCAGTTGGGCTGCACTGGCCATGTCTTTAGCCTTTTTGGCTAAGGGGTGGAACTCAGTGCCAGTAAAATCCACAGCCTTTTCAATGGAGCTGTTGATCAATTCAATGACCACCGATAAAAAACAAGGTGCAATCAATAGCCCCCATTCTAAAAAATCTTTAGCTAGATAGATCGCTAGAGTGATACAAAAAAGAGCCAAGATAATAATTTGCCTGAACGCGCTCTCTTCAGCCCATGCGCATTTAAGTCCGTCTTTAGAATAAAAAAGGGCTTTAAAAAGGCGTTTAAACCCTTTAGCTTTGGGGGGGACTTTGAAATCACTCATGGCTTATTTTGTAAGATTGAAAGAAATTCACGCTAAGGCTATCCAACAAGGCGTTAAAAGTCAGCTTGGCGTTGTCTTTAGCTTGGGCGTTAAGAGTGATCTGGGATCGTTTGTCTTTAGCCATAGAAACAAGGGCTTGCAACAATCCCTTAAAATTTTGTTGGAGCGTGGTATCGTCTTTAAAATGGGATTGGAACAAGGCCATAAAATAGTTTTCTAAAGAAGCTAACGCGCTTTCATAAGAGACGCTAGGGGTTTGAGAACGCAAGCTAAAATAAGGGGAAAAAAAGCCCAAACTCTCTTTATGTTGGTGGTAAAAGGACTCTAAAACATTTTTAAGATGGCGCACTTGGATAGAAACGCTCAACTTTGGCGCTAAAAAACGCAGTTTGTCTTGCAGCTCTTCTATGGCTTTAGCGTCTTTAGAACTCAAGGTTTTAAAAATATTTTTAAGGGAAAGATTTTCTTGCGTCTCCATTAAACCCTCTTGAAAAAAAGTGTAAGCAAGGATATTTTCCGCATTAGTCAAATCGCATTTTAAATTATCGTTTAAGGTTTTTTCATCTAGAGCGTTGAATGTTAAAGAGCAATTCAAGCGTGTGGGTTTCATTTTTTCTAATAAGGTATTCAAGTCTTTTAGGGGGATTTGGCTGATTTTTTGCTGAATGGATTGCTCTAAAATAGGGGATTTGATTTGAGAATGGACAGAAAGGGTAAGAGAGCTTTTATCTAAAGAATGGAGCTTGATATTTAAATTTTTAAAATCCATAATAGGGGAGTTTTGAGAGTCTAAAAAACTCAGCTCTTTAGAAACGCATGCAATTTTAAAAAACCCTTCGCATTCAAAAGGAGCTCCTACAATCCCCATGCCCTTAATTTTAGGGCGTTGATCCAAATAAGCGTTAAGATAAGCGCTTAAAGATTTTTTAACCGACATGCTAGTAAAGAAGATAAACACCCCTAAAAGCACGCAAATTAAAGCCCCAATAACCACCATCCAAGACATGAATTTTTTAGTCAAAAAACACCCTTTATTTTATTGAAAGCATAGTGATAGGACCCATAAAATACATTTTCTTATTTTTAGAGATATTGACAATATCTTGCAGTAATTTTTTACAATTTTCTTCTTCCCAAGTGTGGTTTCGCTGGTGTACAAGGATAGAAAATATCGTGTTTGTTAGGGCAAAAAAGTCGTTAGCAATGCCTTGTGTTACTTTCATAGCTTTTCCTTGTTAGGTGGAATTAAAATTATACCTAGTATTAAATCAAAAAAAAAGAAAAAGAGCTTAAAATTTTGAAAAAGTCCTAATTTGTGGCTGAATTTATTAGGATTGAAGAAAAATCCGCTTGAGTTGAATTAACCCAAGCTTTTTAATGCACCAAAGAGGCATAAAGCCTCTTCATAAAAAGGATTGAGCGATTTTAGCGTCTTTCTGGGGGCTGTATGCCTAGCCAATCTTTATAAAACACCTCTATATCAGGCTCAAAATCATGGATCACAGGATACCAAGGAGTTGGGGCTTCAACATCTAAAAGGATGCCGCAATCCGGGCAAATATACTCCCGATACACTTGCCAGTGAGTATCACTGGCTAAGAGTTTAGGATACACCTCTTCCATTTTTTCTGCTGTATCGCGCACATAGATGTTTGCATGCAATTTCCAATTCTCCTCTGGAGCGCAAAACGCATGACCGCATGAACACTTAATAACCCACTTCTTTTGAGGATCTTGCACCACAAACAAATGCGGCCCCAAGGGTAAGACGATCTTATCATCAAAACCTACCTTATCTTGCAACACCTTCAAATACATTTGGAACCTTTCATGATCTTTAGGCATGCTCAGCATTTTTAAGACAGTGTTCCAATCCAAGTTCCCCTCTACTAAATTTTTAATTTGTTCTTGTGTGTATTTTGACATAACCATTCTCCTTCACAAAAATCTTATTTCTCATCAACCAACACAACCGTGCGCACATCAGGCAATTTGCTCAAATCCATCCTGTATTTAGATCCATAGGTGAATACGCCAAGCTCATCTTCTTTCACAGTCCAATTCTTTGGCAAGTTCCAGAATGTTTTAAAATCATTCAAAAACTTAGGCGAGAGATCAAAGCTAGTCGCATACATGTGCTTAACTTGTTTGGAAGCCTCTTTTTCAAGAATAGCGTTTCTTTCTTGCTCCATCCATTCTTTTACAGGGATGGATCTAGCCTTTCTGTTTTCAAGAATTTCTTTTCTTCTGGCTTTCGTTTTGGCTTCATCTCCTACCCAAATGCCGTCTTTATTCTGGCTCACAATCGCACCATAAACCTTGTAAGCGTATTCTGGCAATAGCTGTTTGCTGTTTAGATCTTCTAAAATCGCATCCAAATCCCTTTCAATAGGATCGCCAAATCCAGGACCGCCTTTGATGTAGTTCAAATACAAGTCGTAATTGTCAAAGCAGTTCTCAGTGGTGATGCATTGCTTATCCCTTTTGACTTGAGACGCATGAGAAATGTGCTTTTCATAATCTCGATCAGTTGGGTTAAAATCGCCCCCCAAAGGCAAGCTAGCGTTATTTTTAATCCTGTTTTTTAAATCGGTGTTGTGCGCTTCAAACCTATAACCACTAGCCGCTGGATAGCCTCCCATCATACCCCAATCGCTATTCATATAGCCATTACCCATAAAGAACATGGTCCAATCATGCGCGCCCCACACCATTCTTAAGGTTTCAAACCCGTTACCGCCTCGATATTTCCCATACCCACCGGTATTGGCTTTGACATTCCTGCCTAAATAAAGAAGAGGCTCTGCCATTTCCCAAATTTCAACATCGCCCATATCGCCTTCTGGATTCCAAATAGCCGCTGCGTGATTTAGGCCGTCTTTTATCGCGCAAGCTCCAGTCCCACAAGAACTCGTCTCAAAGCTATTCACCGCATGGATTTCTCCATCCTGGTTGATACCACCGCCTTGCAGCCAATTGGAAGTGTTAGCGTTTCCAGAATTGACTTCTTCTAAATACCCTCGGCTGTAATACGCTTGAGACAAACCTCTCCACAAAGCGCTCCAGCCTGATACCAAGAAATGCCACGCATAAGCATGCCCAGTGCGCCTGTCATCTGGATTCATCCAAGTCCCTTTTTTGAGTCTGAATTGAGTCGCAAAATAAGCACCATCGTTGATGCGGGAAGTGGGGATCAGCGTTTGAGTCATCATCACCCAAATACCGCTAGTAAAAGACACTTGGTTGCAATTGAAAGAGTGCCATCCCCACCTAGACGCACCATCAAAATCCAATTTCCATGTAGCGTCCTTATTGATAGTGATTTCCACAGGAGAGTGCATGATTGTGTCTAGTTTAGCAAATTCAGAACACACGCCAATATCCTTATGCGCATAAGGCACATCCACAAACGCTACCTTTCTATACTTGCCCGGTATGGTCATGGATTTGATCCTAGAGATAAGGCCTCTTCTCCCCTCTTCAATCACCTCATCAATAAATCGCATGTAAGAATCAATGCCGTCTTCTTTAATGACTTCCATCACTAAATCCCTAATCATATGGCATCCTGCAATCCTAGTCCTTTCATCCAAAATCCAATATTTAGGCGTTCTTACCGATCTTTGAGATTCATGCAACCAATCTTTAAAGCTCTCATCATTCGCCCCTGTCTTACGGCAAGTGATCATGTATCCATCCCCAAATCTTTGAACCTGCCCGGTGCTCATCGATCCTGGAGTAACTGATCCGGTATCAATCACATGCGTAACACCGCCTACCCAACCAATCAATTTTTCATCGTGAAAAATAGGCACAAGAGTCATAATATCGCATGGGTGCACATTCCCAATCGCGCAGTCATTATTGGTGAAAATATCCTTGTCGTTGATACCAGGGCTATCTTCCCAATTATTCTCTACCATGTATTTAATAGCCGATCCCATAGTGCCTACATGGATAATGATGCCCGTAGAAGTCAGCACGCTATCGCCCACAGCGTTATAAAGCGTGAAGCACAATTCCCCCTCTTGCTCAACAATAGGGCTAGCCGCAATCCTTTTAGCCGTTTCTCTGGCATGCACGATACCACCTCTTAATTTAGAGAACATTTTCTCATAACCAATCGGATCTCTTTCTTTAAACTCTAGTTTTTTGAGACCATTATAATGCCCTGTTTTTTCTGTCCTGGCTAGGATTTCATCTCTAGCTTGTTTTAAAGTTTTGCCGTTTTTCAATAAATTTGCCATTTTGAACTCCTTTATTTAATTTCTTTTAAGTGGAACAATCGGTGTTTGTCTAGTCTTGTCGCAAAGCCTTTGGGTATCACGAAAGTGGTCGCATCTGATTCCACGATCGCAGGCCCTATGACTTCATTTCCAGGCAGTAATTTTTCCATTTGCCACACATCTGCATCCACCCATTTCTTATGACGATAGAATTTTCTAACGCCTATTTTGGCTTCTTTTGGAGGCGTGGCACCATGCTCTTTTTCAACCGGAATCACAGGTTTTTGCGTAGCCACAACACCACGCATGATCACGCCGGTCACGCTAAAACCAAGCTCTGGAGAACACGCTGATTCAGAATAAACACGAGCGTAGGTTTTTTCATATTCTTTAACAATCTCTTCCCAATCAGCCACGCTTGCAGCTTTTGACACAGGAGAAGTGATCTCTAAATCATTCAATTGCCCCATATACTGCATCCTGTATCCAGGTCTTAAAATCACATCTTTTTGAGAAAATCCATTGATCTTAAACTCTTCAATCACTTTGAGAGTCAATTCATCCCATGCGTCTTGAATGATTTTGCATGCTTCTACTTTTGACTTGTCTGAAGAATACTGCGGAATGGCAATATCCACGCTCTTATCGTATCTGTATTCAAAATCAGCGCAAGCGCAACCAAAAGCGCTAAATCCAGCCGCCCACGCAGGCACTACCACATCCTTAAACCCTAAACCTTCTGTATAGCCATAGGTATGCACAGGCCCCGCACCACCATATGAAAAGCACACAAAATCAGACGGGCTATACCCTTTAGCGCTAATATTGGATCGCAAGTATTCTTTAAGCTCCAAATCAAGCAACTCAATCACACCCGCAGCCGCATCTTCTACGCTAATGCCTAGCGGATCAGCGATTTGCTCTTTAATGTGTTTTTTAGCCCTATCCACATCTAATTTAATCAAACCGCCTAAGAAATTATCCGGGTTCAAATAGCCTAAAACAATATGGCAATCAGTTACTGAAACCGTGTCTAACCCGCTGTCTTTCCAACAAGTGCCAACTCTATACCCCGCGCTGTCAGGTCCTAGTTTGACAGATCGGCTGTGCGGATCAATGCGCACAAAACTCCCCGCACCTGCACCAACAGAATCCATAGCCACAAGCGGTAGAGATAAAACAAGGCGCGCCATATCAGGGTCAGAAGCGATGTTGAAATTGCTCTTAACGATAAGCGCCATATCAAAGCTCGTGCCGCCAATATCGCTGCATGCAATATTGTCATAACCAAGCGTTTCGCCTAGCAATTTAGATCCAATCACGCCTCCAATAGGACCGCTCACGATCGTTCTAGCGAGCTCTTTAGCTTTCCAACTGATAGTGCCTCCATGCGTTGCCATCACACGAAGATCAAATTTAGCGCCATGCTCTTTGAAGCGGTTACTGACTTTAGAGAGAGTTTGTCTGCTTGGCTCAGCCGCATAAGCTTCTAAGATAGTGGTGTTCATTCTGTGGCTTTCTTTTCTTTGAGGGTAGTAATCCACCGAAGCGAATACAGGAACATTTTTACCCAATTTTTCAATCTGTTCTAACGCTATATCTCTAACGATCCGTTCGCTTTCAGCGTTTTTATGAGATTGCAACAAGCAAATCACAATAGCCTTTGCGCCTGCTTCTAAAAGCTCCTTAACAGCAACTTTAACCTCTTCTTGGCGCACTGGGATAACCACTTGCCCCTTGACATCGGTTCTTTCTGTAACGCCTCTAATCCTTTTTAAAGGAATCAGCGGATCATCATACTTGTGCGTGTTGATATGCAACCTTTCTTCTAGCGCATACCCCAAGTAGGATTGCAACGCCCTGCCCATAGAATGCATTTGCTCAAAACCCTTATTGCAAATCAGGCCCACTTCCATCCCACGCCTTTGGACGACCCGATTGAGCATCGCCGTGCCTGAGTACACGCAAGTGACCAACTCTGGATAAACCTTATTCACATCTGATTGCCAATGCGATAAAGCGTCTTGTGAGCTATTGTAAATAGCTAAGCTCTCATCTTCTGGGTTGCTTTGGGCTTTACCAACTACGAAACTGCCATTTTCTTTCACAAAAAATGTGTCTGTCATGGTGCCACCGGCATCAATACCCATCACCTGAACTCTTGCGTCTTTCATTTTTTAGACTCCTTAGTATTAAAGTGTTGCTCAAGGTAACCTATCAAGGTAACCTATTTGAATTATAGGACAAATTTTAAAATGGAAATCGTTTTTTTTTTTTTTTTAAAGCCAATCAGTGAAAATTTAGTGTGTGAAGTGAATAATAGTAATAAGTTCATTCAAAAAAATATCATATAGGAAGAAAAATATTAAACCTAATATTAAATCAAAAGGCAAAATTCAATTCTAAAGTGCCGATTTGGTGGTGTTTAGGCTGGGATTGAAAGGTTTTACTAATATCAGTGATCGTAAAAGCCACCCTAAAGCTACGCCACATCATAGCCGCTCCTATTTCACTGGCATAAACAAAGTATTCCAAATTAGCAATGCCCCTAGTTTCAGGGCTATTGCCTTGAATGAAGATGTTAAGGGGTTGGAAGCGCCCAAAAGCCCCTACAAAAAAATAGACGGAAAATTTATCGCTATAAGGCATGCCTCCATCAAAAGCGGTATTGACCTTATTGACCCCATAATCAGCGTCTAGGTTATACCCAGCCCTAAAGAGCGAGCCGAGTTGGAAATAATCCCTCGCATTACCCAATTCCACATTAAACCCAGGCATTAACTCCATAGAAAAAAAACGAGTCTTTAAAAGGGGGACTTTTTTGAGCAATTGGTAGTGCAATTCAAAGATAAATTCGTTTTTGAGCTGTGTGTTCCAGCCATAAAATTGGGGGTCATGGCCCCATTTATGAATGAGATGCTGCGTTTGAGCGGCCAAAGAATCTTGCCCTGTCGTGCCTAAAGAAAGCGTGAATAACTCCATGAAAGTTTGATGGCGGTTATACACATTCAAATTCACCCTCAAATACCCCCCATAAGGGTGGTTGTCATGCAAATGCACCAGTTTTCTGTTTTCAAGTGAAGGGGTATACATGTCTTGGGCGAGAGAAATGCCAAAACGAGTAACCCTAGGGCTTTTATTGAAAAACCCTAAATACGAAGTCCATTTCATCGCTTTATTTTTAGAAAAATCAAACTCTTTAGTAGAAAAACCTATTTGGTTGCCTGCGGTATAATACTCATCAATGTAAGGGTTGATATAACCATCATTTTCAGTCATCAAATTGATAGAATAGCGTTTAGAGGGCGTTAATGGGGTAAGAATATCCTCTTTTGCCCATGCAAACATTCCTAATGATAAACATAAAATAAATTTGAAAAACAAAACACTTCCTTAGGTTATTATGGGGTTGGTTATTGTAACGAAATAAGGCTTAATTACAAGAGCGTTTAAAGGGTAAAAAGAGAAAACTTTACCCATTGGAAAGAGCGTGGTTTTAGGCATAAAAAACTCACACTAAAAAATAAAATACCCCACACACGACTAAGCCTACAAAAATTAAAGTCAAAACGCAATAGCCCATAATGTCTTTAGCGCCCAAACCGGCAATGGCTAACGCAGGCAAAGCCCAAAAAGGCTGTATCATATTCGTCCAAGCGTCTCCCCAAGCGATAGCCATAGAAACCACGCCCGGATCCACCCCCAAGCTTTGGCCAGCTGGGAGCATGATAGGAGCTTGAATCGCCCATTGCCCTCCGCCTGATGGAATAAAAATATTGACAACCCCTGCGCTCAAAAAAGTCATGAGCGCGAAAGTTTTTTCATTAGCGATGTGCGTGAAGGCTAAAGAAAGCATTTGCGCTAAAGAATGCCCCCCCACGCTATGGCTTGCCATCATCCCCATAATCCCGGCATAAAAAGGGAATTGCAATAAAATCCCAGCCACGCTCCTAGCGGAATGATTGATCGCTTTCACATAAGCCAAAGGGGTTTTATGCAGTAAAATCCCTAAAAAAAGGAAAATCGTATTGACAATGTTTAAACTAATCCCTCCCCCTTTAAAAAAATAAACACCAAGATACCCAAAACCCAAAAAAACCAAAAGATAAGAAAGCAAAGCACTGTTTTCTAAAAAATGCGCGATCGTTTTGTCTTGTTGGTGGTCAATGAGTTCAATTTCTTTGTATTTGTCTTTTAAAAGCTTTGAATCAATTTCAACGATTTCTTCTTTTTTAGGGTGGATCATTGCCATTAAAAAGGGTAACCCTACAAGAATGATCCCTATAATGATTAAATTATATGCAGAAAAAATCGTCTGACTGATAGGAATGGCTTTTTCAATCACCCCAGCGCTCATTTTGGATAGATTTTCATTTTGGGTGGCAACGCTTAAAGGGATAGAGCCTGATAAACCCCCATGCCAGATGACAAAACCCGAATAAGCGCTAGCGATAAGTAGCCTGTAATCCACCCCTTTAACATTTTTGGCGATCTCTTTTGCAAAAATCGCGCTGATCACCAAGCCAAAACCCCAGTTGATCCAATTAGCGATTAACGATAAAAAAGTAACTAACCATAAAGCCGTGTAATACCCTTTAGGTAAAGACGCCAAGTATTTTAAAAGTTTTTGGACTAATTTAGCGCTAGCTAAAGCCTGACCTAGCACCAAAATAAGAGCCATTTGCATAGAAAAACCTAAAAGCGTCCAAGCGCCATTCCCCCAACTGGAAATGACAGACGAAGCGTCTTGCCCTGTCAAGCAATAAACAAGAACAAACACGACAAACGATAAAAGAGCGACCAAGACAAAAGAGTCCGGCAAACATTTAGACGCTAAAAACACGCACGCTGAAGTCAAATGCCTTAATAAAAACATAAACACCCCCTTTTATAAGCTATAGATGCACTTCAAATTCAGCTTCTGTTTTTTCTTTCACTTGATCAAGGCTGACCCCCTCTTGCAATTCCACTAATTTCATGGCGTTATTGGAAAACTCAAACACCGCTAAATCCGTTATCAATTGATGCACCACGCCTTTTCCCGTTAAGGGCAATGAGCATTCTTTTTTCACTTTAGACTCCCCGTATTTGTTGCAATGCTCCATGATGACAATCACTTTTTTAGCGCCATGCACCAAATCCATAGCCCCTCCCATGCCTTTTATGAGTTTTTTAGGGATCATCCAATTAGCCAAATCCCCATTTTGCGAGACTTCCATTCCCCCTAAAATCGCTAGATCAATATGCCCCCCACGAATCATCGCAAACGAATCCGCGCTATTGAAAAACGAAGCGCCCGGCACCACGGTTACGGTTTCCTTTCCTGCATTGATGAGATCCGCATCAACGCCCCCTTCTAAAGGGTAAGCACCAATCCCTAATAGCCCGTTCTCGCTTTGGAAAACGATATTCATCCCGCTCACTTCATTAGCCACCAGCGTGGGCAATCCTATCCCTAAATTCACATACATGCCCTCTTTTAATTCCTTTGCCGCTCTTTTAATGATGGCCTCTCTCATTTCGTGCTCCTTGTGGTGGTTTTTTCTATCCGTTTTTCAAATTTCTCGCCCTTATAGATGTGTTGCACATAGATTCCTGGCAAGTGTATTTCATCTGGGTCTAATTCCCCGGCCGGGACAATTTCTTCCACTTCAGCGACGCATATTTTTGACGCCATCGCACACAAGGGGTTGAAATTTCGGGCCGTTTTTCTAAACACCAAGTTCCCAAGAGTGTCGCTTTTATAGGCTTTGATAAGCCCATAATCGCCCGTTATGGCTCTTTCTAAAATATACTCCTTGCCGTTAAACTCCCTTGATTCCTTGCCTTGAGCGATTAAAGTCCCAACCCCTGTTGGGGTGTAGTAAGCGGGTATCCCAGCCCCTCCAGCGCGTAAGTTTTCAGCCAGCGTGCCTTGCGGTGTCAAAACGACTTCAATTTCTCCGTTCAACATTTGCGATTCAAAAATCTTATTCTCCCCCACATAGGAAGCGATAATCTTTTTAATCTGCTTTTTTTCCAAAAGAATACCAAGCCCAAAGTCATCAACGCCGCAATTATTGCTCACGACAACCAAATCCTTAATGCCTTTCTTATAAATGTAATCAATGGCGTATTCGGGTATCCCGCACAGCCCAAAACCGCCCACTAAAATAGTATCCCCATCTTTTAACCCGCTCAACGCTTTGTCTAAATCGGTTATAACCTTATTCATCTCATTCTCCTTATTTTTGTTCAACTACCACTGATAGCCCTTGACCGCCACCCACGCACAACGACGCGCAACCCACGCCATGCCCGCTCCTTTTCATTTCATGCAATAAAGTCACTAATATCCTAGCGCCGCTCGCGCCAATAGGGTGGCCAATCGCTATCGCGCCTCCATTCACATTCACGATATTAGGGTTTAATTCAAGCTCTTTTAACACGGCGATGCTTTGTGCGGCAAAAGCTTCATTGAGTTCAAAAAGATTGATGTCGTTGAGATTCATTTTGACATTTTTAAGGTTGTTTTTAATAGCGATGCTAGGGCATATACCCATTATATCCGGACTGCAACCACCCAAACCAAACCCCTTGATAGTGGCCATGGCTTTTAACCCCAATGTTTGGGCTTTTTTAGCGCTGCATAAAATGATAATACTCGCGCCATCATTGATCCCTGATGAATTCCCTGCCGTTACCGATCCGTCTTTTTTGAAAGCGGGTTTGAGCTTTGCAAGGGATTCTAGCGTCGTGTCTCTAGGGTATTCGTCTTCTTTAAAAACCACCACGCCTTTTTTATTCGCTATTTCAATAGGCGTGATTTCTTCTTGGAATTTCCCTGCATTGATGGCGGTTCTTGCTTTGAGTTGCGATTGGAGCGCGAAATTATCTTGATCTTCTCGGCTTATGTGGTATGCTTGAGCGACATTATCAGCGGTGATCCCCATGTGGTAATCATTGAACGCATCCCATAGCCCGTCATGTATCATGGAATCTATCATGTTCGCATTCCCCATTCTTTTCCCCTCTCGCATATCAAACGACAGATAGGGCGCTGCGCTCATGTTCTCCACGCCACCGCACACCACCACCTCATCGCGCCCAAGCATGATGCTGTCATGCGCTAATTGAATGGCTTTCATAGACGATCCACAAACCATATTGACGCTAAAAGCGTTTTTGTCATTAGGGATACCGGCGTCTAGTTGGATCTGTCTGGCGATATTTTGACCCAAACCAGCACCTAAAACATTGCCTAAAATGACGGAATCCACATCGCTAGGCTTAAGAGAGATCGCATTCAAAGCATCTTTAAGCACGCAAACACCCATTTCTCTAGCGCCTACATTCTTTAGAGAGCCTAAAAAACTCCCTACAGCGCTACGCTTTGCCGCCACTATAACCACTTCATTCATGTTTTGCCTTTAAGTTGATTTACTCATCATAGTATCACTTTTAAGTGATTGAAACCCTAATAAGTTTTATTCTGTTTTAGGTTTTGTTTTAGATTGAGAGCGATCCGTTTATTTTTTTCACAAAAATATTATTCTTATCGTTCAATGATTATTGCACAATTTTTCATTCAACACAAATTAGTTTAAAACTATAATTATTAGTTGTTAAGCTATAGCCTGTCTTAATGATAGACTATATTATTTATTAAAAACTAAAAGTTTTATTAGCGCATAAATTAGTATAAATACATATATTTTCATCTTTATATTCTAGTAATAAATGATAATGGCTTTGCTAACACTTGGTTTTATACTGATTGGTTTTGATTATCCAATAAGGTTTAAGCAAACTCCCTAATTTCTTTCTCTAAAGCGTTAATAAAAACGCTTGAATAGGATTTTTCTTTAGGGAATTTTTCTAAAAAATCATTCAATAGCCCAAGGTATTGCTCCTTATTTAAAGCCCCTTTTAACACTTCGTATTTTAAAAAAAGCCAGTAAGTGTTAAGCACATCGCTTTGGCAATAGCCATCAATAATGCCTTTTTTCTCCTTTTGGCTTAAATGGGGATTGTAATAAATCGCATGCACTAAATCCCCGCTCACATCAAATTTACCAGGAATATTCATCATAGAGCAAATGCCATTCAAATTCAACCCCCTAACGGATCCATAATGGCTCAAGCTATCCATTAAATCCAAATGAAACTGCTCGCTATAACGCGCGCGGTAATTTTCCCATTTGTTTTCTTGGCTGTAAAAAGCGTCTAAGGTTAAATTGTATTTAAGGGCTTTGAGCGTGAGTAGAGGCATATCAAAACCTCTGCCATTGAAGCTTATTAGGCGCGGTTGTTTTTCGTTAAAGTATCTAAAAAAGTCTTCTAAAAGCTCTTTTTCGCTTGTAAAACCCTCTTTATTCTCGTGTTTTTGACCAAAATTCCCCACTTTGACAAACTGCCCGTAATCATCGCCAATGACCGCTGCAATAGAGATAATTTCATGCAAATAAAGGGGTAAAAACTCGCTCCCGCTTTTTTCTTTTTGTTTTTCAAAACTCCATTCACAGATTTTTAGCGCATCGTCTTCTTTTAATTGAAAATGCTCTTTACACAAGCTCACGCTAGGAATGGTTTCTATATCAAACACGCACAACATCACACGCCTCTTTCGCATTTTAATATTCTTGTCTCGCTTTTATTATATAACAATTAGTCTTATAGCGCTATAGTGCTGACTTTTAATCTAAAAACGATATAACCAAAAATTAAAAAACTTTAATGCGGAGCATTCAAACCCAATGAAAGAAATCACTATCGCCCTTGTGGGCCAGCCTAATGTGGGGAAATCGTCCCTCATCAACGCTTTGAGTAACGCCCATTTGAAAGTGGGGAATTTTGCTGGGGTTACCGTGGATAAAATGGAAGTGAGTTTGATCCATAAAGAGCATCAAATCACTATCATTGATCTACCTGGCACTTACGCGCTCAATGACTTCACCACTGAAGAGAAGGTTACTAAAGATTTTTTAGAAAAAGGGCAATACGATCTCATTCTTAATGTGGTGGATTCCACCAATTTAGAGCGTAATTTAGCCTTAAGCGCGCAGCTATTAGACACGAATAAAAAAATGCTTCTTGCGCTCAACATGTGGGATGAGGCGCAAAAAGAGGGCATTAAAATCAATACAGAAAAGCTTTCTCAAGAATTAGGGGTTGTGTGCGTGCCAACAAGCGCAAGATCCAAAGAAGATCGCTTGAACACCGAGCTTTTATTAGATGAAATTGTCAGGCTTTATTCTCAAAACGCTACAAACAACGAAAGCATAAAAGTCCCATCTCAAAGCTTTAAGGAGTCTTTAAAATACAGCCAGAGCGCTCAAAGAATCGCTCAATCAGTGATCAGTGAAAACAAACAAAATGCGAGTTTTGAACACACTTATAAGATTGATAAGATTTTAATGCACCCGCGTTATGGGATTTTCATTTTTTTAGGGTTTATGTTTGTCATTTTTTCCTTGAGCTTTTTAATAGGGGGGGGAGTGCAAAAAGCGCTTGAAGAGGGGTTCAAGTTTTTGAGCGATAGTATTAAAGAAAATGTGGCTAATGAAGATTTAGCGTCTTTGGTGGGCGATGGCATTATTGGGGGAGTGGGAGCGACGGTTTCATTCTTGCCTTTAATTGTGGTGTTGTATTTTGGGATTTCTTTACTAGAGACGACAGGCTATATGAGTAGGGTAGCGTTTTTACTGGATGGAATCTTGCATAAATTTGGCTTGCATGGGAAGAGTTTTATCCCTTTAATCACCGGTTTTGGCTGCTCAGTACCCGCTTACATGGCGACAAGAACCTTACAAAATTATAACGAACGATTGATCACGCTTTTTGTGATCGGCTTTATGAGTTGCTCGGCAAGGTTGCCTATTTATGTGCTGTTTGTAGGCTCGTTTTTCCCTTCTTCAAGCGCGGGGTTTGTGCTGTTTTGTATTTATATTTTGGGGGCGGTTGTAGCATTAGTGATGGCCAAATTACTCAAATTAAGCGTGTTTAAAGGACAGACCGAATCTTTCATTATGGAAATGCCCAAATACCGCTTGCCCAGTTGGAGAATGGTCTATTTCAGTATCTATACCAAATCGCTTTCTTACCTTAAAAAGGCCGGGACTTATATTTTAGTGGGAGCGATTTTAATCTGGTTTATGTCTCAATACCCTAAAAGCGATGCGGCTATGAAAACTTATAAACAAGAAAGCTTATTAGTGGATAAAGACACCACCCTTTCAAGCGAAGTTAAAGAAGAAAAATTAAAAGAATTAAAAGCCAAACTGGATCAAAAGAATTTAAAAAATAGCATCGTAGGAAGAGGCGGGGCGTATTTGGAAAAAGTCTTTAGCCCTATGGATTTTGATTGGCGTTTGAGCGTCTCGCTTGTAACCGGATTTATGGCTAAAGAGGTGGTGGTTTCTACTTTGGGGGTGTTGTTTTCTCTAGGGGATCAAAATGAAAAATCTGACGCTTTTAGAGAGATCTTAAGAAAAGAAGTCAGCGTGCCTAGCGGGATCGCTTTTATCGTGTTTGTGATGTTTTATATCCCTTGTTTTGCAGCGACCATTACTTTTGGTAGGGAAGCTGGGGGGATCAAGTTTGTAGCGTATTTATTCATCTTCACAACCGTTGTAGCGTATGCGTTTTCCTTGATAGCTTTTTATGCAACTCAAATTTTGGTTTAAGGGCTAAAAGGGTTTAAAAACCCTTTATTGGTTTAAAATTCACCCCATTAGAAATATTAAAAAATTTTTATTTTTATTTTTCTCCCAATCTTTTCTATAAACATTCGCATTAATCGGCATTTTTAATAAAAAAAGCTATTAATTTAATTTAAATAATAATTGTCTCAAAATTTAAGCTAAAACTAATAATGGTTATTATAAATTACACCTTGTTGTAAAAATGAACATTTTTCATAAAAGGTGGTAAATGAAAAGAATTTTAGTCTCTTTGGTTGTTTTGAGTCATAGCGCGCATGCTGTCAAAACTCATAATTTGGAAAGGGTAGAAGCTTCAGGGGTGGCTAACGATAAAGAAGCGCCTTTAAGCTGGAGGAGTAAGGAAGTTAGAAACTATATGGGTTCTCGCACGGTGATTTCTAACAAGCAACTCACTAAAAGCGCCAATCAGAGCATTGAAGAAGCTTTGCAAAATGTGCCAGGCGTGCATATTAGAAACGCTACCGGTATTGGAGCTGTGCCTAGCTTTTCTGTTAGGGGCTTTGGTGGGGGGAGTTCAGGGCATTCCAATACGGCTATGGTTTTAGTCAATGGGATCCCCATTTATGTCGCGCCCTATGTTGATATTAGCATTCCTATTTTCCCTGTAACCTTTCAATCTGTAGATAGAATCAGCGTAACCAAGGGCGGGGAGAGCGTGCGTTATGGCCCTAATGTTTTTGGCGGTGTGATTAATGTGATCACTAAGGGCATTCCTACCAAGTGGGAAAGTCAGGTGAGCGAGAGGGCCACTTTTTGGGGCAAATCTGAAAATGGGGGCTTTTTCAATCAAAATTCTAAAAACCTTGACAAGAGCTTAGCCAATAACATGCTTTTTGACACTTACTTAAGAACAGGGGGCATGATGAATAAGCATTTTGGAATCCAAGCTCAAGTCAATTGGCTCAAAGGGCAAGGGTTTAGATACAACAGCCCTACCAACATTCAAAACTACATGTTAGATTCATTGTATCAAATCAATGATAGCAATAAGATCACCGCTTTTTTCCAATACTATAATTATTTTATGGCAGACCCCGGATCTTTAGGCATAGAAGCGTATAATCAAAATCGTTTTCAAAACAACCGCCCTAATAACAATAAAAGCGGGAGAGCAAAGCGATGGGGGGCTGTGTATCAAAACTTTTTTGGGGACACGGATAGGGTAGGTGGGGATTTCACTTTCAGTTACTATGGGCATGACATGTCAAGGGATTTTCAATTTGATTCTAATTTTTTGAATGTCAACACCAATCCTAAATTAGGCCCTGTTTATACCAATCAAAATTATGCAGGATTTTTCATCTTTGATCATTTAAGGCGTTACATAATGAACGCTTTTGAGCCTAATTTGAACTTAGTCGTCAATACCAATAAAGTTAAGCAAACTTTTAATGTGGGCATGCGTTTTATGACAATGGATATGTATTTCAGATTGGATCAAAGCACATGCGAAAAAACAGATATTTTTAATGGGGTGTGCCACATGCCCCCATATGTTCTTTCTAAAAAACCCAGCAACAATCAAAACCTGTTTAACAACTATACAGCGGTATGGTTGAGCGATAAAATAGAGCTTTTTGATTCTAAATTGGTGATAACTCCAGGGCTTAGATACACTTTTTTGAACTATAACAACAAAGAGCCAGAAAAGCATGATTTTTCTGTATGGAAGACTACAAAAAAGCGTCAAAACGAATGGAGTCCCGCCCTTAACATTGGCTATAAACCTATGGAAAATTGGATATGGTATGCGAACTACCGCCGCAGTTTTATCCCCCCACAACATACAATGCTAGGCATTACTAGGACTAATTACAACCAAATTTTCAATGAAATTGAAGTGGGGCAACGCTATAGTTATAAAAATCTGTTGAGCTTTAATACCAATTATTTTGTGATTTTTGCCAATCGTTACTATGCGGGAGGCTATAGCCCACAGCCTATTAACGCTAGGAGTCAAGGGGTGGAATTGGAATTGTATTACGCTCCGATTAGGGGTTTGCAATTCCATGTGGCTTACACTTACATTGATGCGCGCATCACTTCTAACGCTGATGATATTGCTTATTATTTTACAGGCATTGTCAATAAACCCTTTGACATTAAAGGGAAGCGTTTGCCTTATGTGAGTCCTAACCAATTCATATTTGACATGATGTATACTTACAAGCACACGACTTTTGGAATCAGCAGTTATTTTTATAGCCGCGCTTATAGTTCCATGCTCAATCAAGCTAAAGATCAAACCGTGTGCCTGCCCTTAAACCCAGAATACACAGGGGGGTTAGAGTATGGTTGTAATTCAGTGGGGTTATTGCCCTTGTATTTTGTGTTGAATGTCCAAGTAAGCTCAATCTTATGGCAAAGCGGTAGGCATAAAATCACCGGGAGTTTGCAAATCAATAACCTTTTCAACATGAAGTATTATTTTAGGGGAATTGGCACAAGCCCTACAGGAAGAGAGCCCGCACCAGGGAGATCCATTACAGCGTATTTGAATTATGAGTTTTAAACTAGCTTCAAGCTTTCATCGCTTGAATGCTTGTTAATATTAAACCATTTTAAAACTCGTCACTAAATTCTCGGTCAATAAATTAAACCCATCTACCAGAATAAACACTAAAATTTTAAAAGGCAGAGAAATCATTACAGGCGGGAGCATCATCATGCCCATCGCCATTAAAATAGAGCTGATAACCATATCAATCACCAAAAAAGGCAAGTAGAGTAAAAAGCCGATTTGAAACGCTGTTTTCAACTCGCTTATCATGAATGCCGGGATTAAAACGCTCAAACTCACCTCATCAGGGGTTTTAGGGTTAGGGAGATTTCTAATCCTAAAAAAAAGGGCTAGATCCTTTTCTCGTGTGTTTTTAAGCATGAATTCTTTGAAAGGCAGAGCGCTTTTTTCAAACGCTTCGGTGTAAGAAATCTTTTTATCCATATAAGGCTTAATCCCTGTGTCATAAGCCTTTTTCAAGCTAGGTTCCATGATGAAAAAAGTCAATATCAAAGAGAGCGAGACTAAAATTTGAGTGGGTGGGGTTTGTTGCGTGCCTAAAGCGGTCCTTAAAAAAGAAAACACCACGATCAAACGGGTGAAACTCGTCATCACTAAAATCAATGATGGGGCTAAAACTAACAGCGTGAGTAGGGCGATGACATTAAGGGTGGTTACAAGCTGTTTAGGATCATTAGGAGCGTTTAAAGAGAGATTGACGCTGGGCAATGCACTATCAGCGCTCATTAAAGGGCATATTAAAGGGCAAATGAGGATTAAAAAAATGAAAAAACGCAAAATTCTAGCCTTAAATCTTTGATGAAACGAAGCCAAATTATAAGATAAGGCATGTTAAAATTCCCTAAAAAAAGGATTTTAATGCTTTCTGTCATCATACTGGCCGCTGGTAAAGGCACTCGCATGCATTCTAGCCTGCCTAAAACTTTACACACGATTTGCGGGGAGCCTATGTTGTTTTACATTTTAGAAACAGCCTTTTCAATCAGCGATGATGTGCATCTCATCTTGCACCACCAACAAGAACGCATTAAAGAAGCGGTGTTGAAGCGTTTTAAGGGCGTAATTTTCCACACTCAAATCGTGGAAAAATATTCAGGGACGGGTGGGGCTATCATGCAAGAAGATAAAACGCCTATTCCCACGAAACATGAGCGGGTTTTGATTTTGAATGCGGACATGCCCTTAATCACTAAAGACGCTCTCGCCCCCTTATTAAAAAGCCATAATAACGCTATAGGCTTACTCCATTTGGCTGACCCTAAAGGTTATGGGCGCGTTATTTTAGAAGATTATCAGGTTAAAAAGATTGTAGAAGAAAAGGACGCTAATGATGGAGAAAAAACCATTAAAAGCGTGAATGCTGGCGTGTATGGGTTTGAAAGGGAGTTTTTAGAAAAATACTTACCCAAGCTCCATGACCAAAACGCCCAAAAAGAATACTACCTCACGGATTTAATCGCCCTAGGAATCAACGAAAACGAAACCATTGACGCTATTTTCTTAGAAGAAGAGTGCTTTTTAGGGGTGAATAGCCAAACAGAAAGGGCGAAAGCTGAAGAAATCATGCTAGAAAGACTGCGAAAAAACGCCATGGACTTGGGGGTAGCGATGCAATTGCCTAATAGCATTTATTTAGAAAAAGGCGTGAGTTTTAAGGGGGAGTGCGTTTTAGAGCAAGGGGTGCGTTTGATTGGGAATTGCTTAATAGAAAATGCGCATATTAAGGCTTATAGCGTGATAGAAGAGAGCCAGATCATTAATAGCAGTGTGGGGCCGTTTGCCCATGCGCGCCCTAAAAGTGTGATTTGCAATAGCCATGTGGGGAATTTTGTAGAAACTAAGAACGCTAAACTTCAAGGCGCTAAAGCAGGGCATTTGAGCTATTTAGGGGATTGTGAGATAGGGAAAAACACAAATGTAGGGGCTGGCGTGATCACTTGCAATTACGATGGCAAAAAGAAGCACCAAACGATCATCGGTGAAAATGTCTTTATAGGGAGCGATAGCCAGCTAGTCGCCCCTATAAACATCGGCTCTAATGTCTTAATCGGCAGCGGCACCACCATCACTAAAGACATTCCTAGCGGTTCGTTAAGCCTTTCACGCGCCCCTCAAACTAACATTGAAAACGGGTATTTTAAGTTTTTTAAGAAGCCTTAAAGAGCTTGAAAAGAATTGCTGTTTTAAAACCTTATTAAGCGTATTTTTAATGGATTAAAAAGTTCTCTTTTTATCCTTTTAAATTTGCTTCAATAATGAAAAATCCAAAAACCACTATAATCATTTATTTTAATCCTGTAATTTGTGTATAAACAAAACACTTATTGAGCTTCTTGTGATCTTTTGCTGATCTGTAACAACGCTTTTAAATAGGGTTGTGGTATAAATATTCTTATCAGGGTGTGCCAAACATGCCTTGAATCTCAATTTTATGAAAGGATTTGTTATGAGTGGATTAAAAGCATTTAGTTGTGTAGTGGTTTTATGCGGTGCAATGGCTAATGCGGCTGTAGCTAGTCCTAAAATAGAGGCAAGGGGTGAATTAGGCAAATTTATAGGGGGTGGTGTTGGGGGTTTTGTTGGTGATAAAATGGGCGGATTTGTTGGTAGTGCAATAGGAGGATATATTGGGTCTGAAGTAGGCGATAGGGTAGAAGATTATATCCGTGGCGTTGATAGAGAGCCTCAAACTAAAGAACCACAAGCCCCAAGAGAACCTATCCGTGATCTTTATGATTACGGCTATAGTTTTGGGCATGCTTGGTGATCTTAAATGAGCCAAGGTGATGAGGGGAAAGGAAATAGCATGGATACTACAAAAGAGAATTTGAATGGCTCAAAAGAGCGTTTGAATCATACTGAATACAGTGTGGCAACGGTTTTGGTTATTATAATTTGTTACTCCATAGTTTTTAGAACAGCTCTTTATCGCTCAGATGTTGGTGATCCGATTTTCAACCCTAAAGATAGTTACTATGTGTGGCTAACGATTCTAATAGCGGCTTTATTGTCTAATCTTTTGTTCAACCCAAAAGGCAGGTCGGTAGGTTATTTCATTATTGAAACTTGGCAAGGGTTCCCCAAGTTTTTTAAAGCCATTTTTAAGGCTAGGCTTTTTGGTGCGTTTTATGACGCTGTGTTAGGAGCAAGACTGAGGGATTTTTATATGGTGCTTTCAATAATGCCCTTTATTATCGCTATCCATGAGATTTCGGCGTATTGTGGGCATCCTAGCAACTTTCTTGTAGAGGGTTTGGTCATTTTGGGGTTTCAAGGTTTTCTTAAGCTTTGCGCTAAATGGGGGTGGTGATTTAACCCAAACAGCATTAAATGGAGGGGGGAATAAAAACATTAAAACTTATTCTCATTAATAGAACAGATCCAACTTGAACTTTTCTTTTTCTTAAGTTTTTTATTGATACAATTCCAAATTTAAAAAACAAACGATTTAATTCAAAGGAAAAATTTTGATTACGGTGGTTAAACGAAACGGGCGCATTGAGCCTTTAGACATTACAAAAATCCAAAAATACACTAAGGACGCTACGGACAATTTAGAGGGCGTGAGCCAAAGTGAGCTGGAAGTGGATGCGAGGTTGCAATTCAGGGATAAGATCACTACTGAAGAAATCCAACAAACTCTGATTAAAACCGCTGTGGATAAGATAGATATTGACACGCCTAATTGGAGCTTTGTCGCTTCAAGGCTTTTTTTGTATGATTTATACCATAAAGTAAGTGGTTTTACAGGGTATAGGCATTTGAAAGAGTATTTTGAAAACGCTGAAGAAAAGGGCCGCATCCTTAAGGGCTTTAAGGAAAAATTTGATTTAGAGTTTTTAAATAGCCAGATCAAGCCTGAAAGGGATTTCCAGTTCAATTATTTAGGGATTAAAACCTTGTATGATCGCTATTTGTTAAAAGACGCCAACAACAACCCTATTGAATTGCCCCAACACATGTTTATGAGCATTGCGATGTTTTTAGCGCAAAACGAACAAGAACCCAATAAAATCGCTTTAGAATTTTATGAAGTTTTAAGCAAGTTTGAAGCGATGTGTGCGACTCCCACTCTAGCGAACGCTCGCACCACCAAGCACCAGCTAAGCTCATGCTATATTGGCAGCACGCCGGATAATATTGAGGGGATTTTTGACAGCTATAAGGAAATGGCACTGTTGTCCAAATACGGCGGAGGGATTGGCTGGGATTTTTCTTTGGTGCGTTCTATTGGGAGTTATATTGATGGGCATAAAAATGCGAGCGCTGGCACGATCCCTTTTTTAAAAATCGCTAATGATGTGGCGATTGCGGTGGATCAATTAGGCACACGAAAGGGCGCGATTGCGGTGTATTTAGAAATTTGGCACATTGATGTGATGGAGTTCATTGATTTAAGGAAAAATAGCGGCGATGAAAGGCGAAGAGCGCATGATTTATTCCCGGCTCTTTGGGTGTGCGATTTGTTTATGAAAAGGGTTTTAGAAGATGCGATGTGGACTTTGTTTGACCCTTATGAGTGTAAGGATTTGACTGAGCTTTATGGGCAGGATTTTGAAAAACGCTACTTAGAGTATGAAAAAGATCCTAAAATCATTAAAGAATACATTAACGCTAAAGATTTATGGAAAAAAATCTTAATGAATTATTTTGAAGCTGGCTTGCCTTTCTTAGCCTTTAAAGATAACGCCAATCGGTGCAATCCAAACGCTCATGCAGGCATTATTCGATCCAGCAATCTGTGCACAGAGATTTTTCAAAATACCGCGCCTAACCACTACTACATGCAAATAGAATACACCGATGGCGCCATAGAGTTTTTTGAAGAAAAGCAGTTGGTAACGACAGATAATCATATCACTAAATGCGCCAACAAGCTCACTAGCACGGATATTCTTAAGGGCAAGCAAATCTATATCGCTACTAAAGTCGCTAAAGACGGGCAAACAGCGGTGTGTAATCTAGCAAGCATCAATTTAAGCAAGATCAACACTGAAGAAGACATTAAAAGGGTTGTGCCGATCATAGTTAGGCTATTAGACAATGTGATTGATTTGAATTTCTACCCCAACCGCAAAGTCAAAGCCACTAATTTGCAAAATAGAGCTATAGGGTTAGGGGTTATGGGTGAAGCGCAAATGCTCGCAGAACATCAAATCGCTTGGGGGTCTAAAGAGCATTTAGAAAAAATTGACGCTTTAATGGAGCAAATCAGCTACCATGCGATTGACACGAGCGCGAATTTAGCGAAAGAAAAAGGGGTTTATAAGGATTTTGAAAATTCAGAATGGAGTAAGGGGGTTTTCCCCATTGATAAAGCCAATAATGAAGCCTTAAAGCTCACCGAAAAAGGGCTTTTTAACCACGCTTGCGATTGGCAAGGTTTGAGGGAAAAAGTCAAAGCCAATGGCATGCGTAATGGCTATTTAATGGCGATCGCTCCCACAAGCTCTATTTCTATTTTAGTAGGCACAACCCAAACGATTGAACCCATTTATAAGAAAAAATGGTTTGAAGAAAATTTGAGCGGGCTAATTCCAGTTGTAGTGCCTAATTTGAGCACAGAAACCTGGAATTTTTACACATCAGCTTATGATATTGACGCTAAAGATTTGATTAAAGCAGCGGCCGTGCGCCAAAAATGGATCGATCAAGGCCAAAGCATTAATGTGTTTTTACGCATAGAAAACGCCAGCGGTAAAACCTTGCATGAAATCTACACGCTCGCTTGGAAATTAGGGCTAAAATCCACTTATTATTTGCGTAGCGAAAGCCCTAGCATAGATGAAAAAAGCGTGTTGGATCGATCGGTGGAGTGTTTTAATTGCCAATAATATAAGCTTAAATAAGCTAATCTTTGCTAAAATGAGATTCAAAATTATTTAAGGAAGATGAATGCTTTTTGCTATGATTGGTTCAGGGGGGTTTATCGCTCCCAAGCACTTGCAAGCGATTAGAGATACAGGGCATTTTTTGGATTGCTCTTTTGATATTCATGATAGTGTGGGGGTTTTAGATGAGTATTTCGCGCAATCAGAGTTTTTTACCAATATTGAAGATTTTGAAAAGCATTTAGAGCAATCTAGGGCTATGGGTAAAGAAATCAGCTATTTGAGTGTTTGCACGCCCACGCACACGCATTTTGATCACATCCGTTTCGGGTTAAGAAACGGCATGCATGTGATTTGTGAAAAACCCTTAGTTTTAGACCCTAGCGAAATACAAGAATTGAAAGATTTAGAGGTGAAATACCAAAAAAGGGTGTTTAGTCTTTTGCCCTTGCGTTTGCATTGCGACACGCTGGCCTTAAAAGAAAAAATTAAAAGCGAATTAGAAAAAAACCCTAGCAAGGTGTTTGACATCACGCTCACTTATATCAGCGTTCAAGGGAAATGGTATTTTTCTTCATGGCGAGCGGATGTGAATAAGAGCGGAGGGTTAGCCACTCAAATGGGAATGAATATTTTTGACACTTTATTATATTTGTTTGGAGGCGTTAAAGATAAGGTTATCAATAAAGAAGAGCCTGATTGCGTAGGGGGGATACTCTTTTTAGAGCATGCTAAAATAAGATGGTTTTTTTCCATCAATCCAGAACACATGGGAGTGGCTAAAGAGAAAGTTTATCATAAAATGATCCTAGAGGGCGAAGAAGTCAATCTCACGCAGGGCTTTGATAATCTGTATATAGAAAGCTACAAACAGATTTTAGCTCAAGGGGGGTTTGGTTTAGATGACGCTATGGCGTCTATTAAACTGGCTTATGAATTAAGAAACCTCCCAGTCAGCGAACCCAATGAAGATTCGCATACTTTGTGTTGCAAAAACAAAACAGACCAATAAAAGCGTTGTTTAGGGGGTTTTGGTTATTGGTGTTTGATTAAAATAGGGTTGTTTTTAATTTTCTTTTAAGAGGGTTTTTACTTTTTTAAGGGTTTTTATGGGTATTTATGCGTTATACATAGCGATAGGGCTTTTTACTGGCATTCTATCAGGGATTTTTGGCATTGGTGGGGGGATGATCATTGTCCCTATCATGCTCGCAACCGGGCATTCTTTTGAAGAATCCATTGGCATTTCCATTTTGCAAATGGCGCTTTCATCGTTCGTTGGCTCTGTTTTGAATTTCAAAAAAAAATCGCTTGATTTTTCTTTAGGCTTGTTGATAGGGGCAGGGGGGCTGATAGGGGCGAGTTTTAGCGGATTCATTTTAAAAATCGTTTCCAGTAAAATTTTAATGGTTATTTTCGCACTTTTAGTCGTGTATTCTATGATCCAATTTGTTTTAAAACCCAAAAAAAAAGATTTGATAACGGACACTAAACGCTACCATTTGCAAGGTTTAAAATTATTTTTAATTGGCGCGCTCACAGGGTTTTTTGCTATCACTTTAGGGATTGGTGGGGGGATGCTCATGGTGCCTTTGATGCATTATTTTTTAGGGTATGATTCTAAAAAATGCGTGGCGTTGGGGTTATTTTTTATTCTGTTTTCTTCTATTTCAGGAGCTTTTTCTTTAATATATCACCACATCATCAATAAAGAAGTGCTAGTAGCAGGAGCGATTGTGGGCTTAGGATCAGTTATGGGCGTGAGCATTGGGATTAAATGGATCATGGGGCTTTTGAATGAAAAAATGCATAAAGCTTTGATTTTAGGGGTGTATGGCTTGTCATTATTGATTATTTTATACAAACTCTTTTTTTAATTGATGGTTTTATACCACTACTATTTTAAGACCCCTAAGAGCTTCCCTTTAGAGTATTTGCATTTGTGCGCTAATGAGAGCCATTTATTGAGATTGGATTTTGATACGGCCAATTTTTCTCATAACACCCCTATGAATACCCCATTAAAACTCAGCGTTCAAGCCTTAGAGCGTTATTTCTTGGGACAACTTTTTGAATTTGATGCGCCTTTAGATTTGATAGGGACTTCTTTTCAAAAACAAGTTTGGTCTGCGTTATTAACTATCCCTTATGGCAAGACAAAAAGTTACGATGAAATCGCAAAGCTCATTAATAACCCTAAATCTTGCAGAGCGATTGGCAACGCTAATCATAATAACCCTATTTCTTTGATCGTGCCTTGTCATAGAGTGGTGCGTAAAAATGGCACTTTAGGGGGGTATAATGGGGGCATAGAAGTCAAAAAGTGGCTGTTAGAATTTGAAAGCAAAATTTTAAATGAGCAAGCTAAAAACCCTTTAATTTCTTAAAAAATGGGGTTGTAGTCGTTTTATGGTAAAAATCATTTTTTTTAAGGGAGTAGGGGGTGTTTTTAATCTTCTTCCCAAATGCTCACCGCTTCTTCTAAACGCTCTTTGTCAAAATGCGTGTAAATCCTGCTCGTATTCAAGCTCGCATGCCCTAGAGCTTCTTGAACTAAAATCAAATCATGGCGTTTTTGATAAAGCAAGGTCGCAAAAGAATGCCTTAACATGTGCGCCCCATTTTTCTCTCGCCTGAGTCCTGCAAAATTGATGATGCGCTCCACTTGCTTATACAAATAAGCTTGCGTTAAAGCGCTGCCTTTTTGGTTGCAAAACAATAAATCGTTTTTAACGGGATATAATTCCCTTTCTATGAGCCATTCTTTCAAAAGGCTCTCAATATGGAAAGCTTTGAGCATCACCGCTCTGTATTTATCGCCCTTGCCTTTAATCAAAATCGTATAACAGCCATTTTCTAAAGTGAAATCCTTTATTTTAAGCTGCAAGGCTTCATTAGAACGCATGCCTGTAAAAACGATGATTTTAATGAGTAGGCGGTTTCTGGCACGCACTTTAGCGGACATTTCTATTTTATCAATGCTCTCTAAAAATTTTTCTAATTCTTCATTATTCAAATGAGTAGGGAGCTTGTTGCCTGCGCTTTGATTGACTCCGCTGATATTTTTAAGCGTGATATTATAGATATAAGATTTTTCATTTTCATCTTGATTTTGCTTGTCTATATAGCTAAAAAGCCCTAATAGAGCGATCCGGTAATTTTTCTTAGTGGCTAAACTCAAACCTCCGGTATAAATACTCAAAAATTCAGCCAACATGACTTCGTCTATATTTTTGAGCGATTTTAAAGAAAGCTTTTGAGCGTATTCGTAAAATTTGAGTAGGGGCAGTGCGTAGGTGTTGATACCTAGTAATCCGGCACTGCGGGCTTTTTTGCAAACTTTTTCCAATTGGCTTGAGCTGATGAACGCATGATTGAATTCGTTCAAACATTCAAAAACCTTGTTTTGGTCTTTCACTTGGGAATTAGACAGGCTTGTGCATTTGTAACGCAAAAAGCGCCCAATCCACAGCAAAAGATTTTCTATAGGGTCTTTTAATTCTTCTAGGGGGTGTTTCATTTAGGGTTTAGATTATTCTTTCAAACGCCTGTCAGTATATAAGATCCTTCATTGATAGACTGTATCAATATATTTATAAAAATGTTTATATACCATTGATTAACACATATTTCTTTCATGTCAGGTAACTTAATATTTTCTAATGCTACTCTAGGCACTTCAATAGTTAATTTTGATTTTCCGCCTAAGAAGTTATTACTAACATTAAAGATAAAATGGAATGTGTTATCACGGACAAGCATTTGTATTTCTTCCATCCATTCAGAGTTATTGTTGTTGCTGTTGCTATCAAATCTTATTGTCATAATTATTCCTTAAAATCTATTTTAGTTATGAAAACTGCACTTTTCAAACTTTTAAATCAAACCATTATACCACGCTATGCTACTAACTACAATATCAAATTCCAAACAAGATTAAGTCCCCCCTTTTTTAAATACCAATTTTTTTATCCCTTTGATTTGACAAAGCGAGCGATGCGTTCAATCCCCTTTTCAATCTGTTCTTCTGAGCATGCAAAAGACAAACGAACATAGCCTTCCAATCCAAAAGCCTTTCCAGGCACTAACGCCACGCTTTCTTTTTCTAACAACTCATGGCAAAATCGCATCGAATCCCCCCCACAAAGACTGCCAATATGAATAAACAGATAAAACGCCCCATCAGGTTTTAAAGCGTTCAGCCCTTCAATCGCATTGATTTTTGCGTGGGCTAAATTACAGCGCTTCTCAAAAGCCTGACGCATCGTTTCAATTTCTTTATCCACCAATCCTTTAAGCGCCACAATAGAAGCCATTTGCGTGATAGAATTGATATTGGAAGTGCATTGGCTCTGCAAGTTATTCATCAATTTGACTAATTTTTTATCCTTGCTCGCCGCATAGCCCATACGCCAGCCTGTCATCGCCACTGACTTGCTCAAGCCATTAATGGTAATGGTGCGTTTTTTCATCTCTTCACTCACCGCCGCGCAAGAAACAAACTCCCCTTGATAGACAAGCTTTTCATAAATTTCATCGCTAAGCACCCAAATTGGAGTGTCTTTTAAAACTTCGCCTAAAGCCTCTAATTCCGCCTTACTATAAAGCATGCCGGTAGGGTTTGATGGGGTGGTGAGAATGAGCATTTTTGTTTTGGGGCTTAAGGCGTCTTTAAGCTGCTTGGGGGTGATTTTAAAATGGCTTTTTTCATCGGTTTGAATGAATTGACTCACCCCACCGCTGTATTTCACAAGCTCAGGGTAAGTTACCCAAAAAGGCACAGGGATAATTACCTCATCGCCCTCCCCTATTAAGGCTTGAATCGCATTGAACAAGCTTTGCTTAGCGCCATTACTCACTAGAATTTCACTCGGCTCATAATCCAAGTTGTTTTCTTTTTTCAATTTAAAAGCGATCGCTTTGAGTAATTCAGGGATTCCAGCCACTGGAGTGTATTTGGTAAAGCCGTCATTTAGGGCTTTTATAGCCGCATCTTTGATCGCTTGCGGGGTGTCAAAATCAGGCTCGCCCGCTGAAAAACTTAAAATATCTTTTCCTTGCGATTTCAATTCTTTAGCGAGCGTGCTGATAGCGATCGTTGTGGATTCTGAAAGGGATTGGATTTTAGAGGAATATAACATGCTTAATCCTTGTTAAATTTTTGGACTATCATAACATGATCAAAAAGATTTTAATTCTAATTTTCAAAAAACTTTTAAAAATGTTTCAAAAGAAAGCGGTGGTTTATGCAAGAAAACTCTAATTGAAAATCCAATTAGAGAAAAACAAGCGTTTTAAATCAGAAATTGTAACGATACCCCACATAAAGGCTGTATTGACGGCGGTAAGTGAAGCTCAAATTCCCATGGTTAAAATAATAAACATTGATAGTAGGAATCTTCACGCCAAAGTCAAATTCTTGATGCTGGCCAATATGGGTGCGGATCCCTAAATTAAAAAGGAACTGGAAAATCGCCGGATCAAGGCTATAGGAAGTGTGCTTATAAGGGCTTTTAGTTTCCAAAAAGGCCCCTGTCGTATTACCCCAAGAGTTACCCGCAATTTGAGCCCCAAAAAAGAATCCAAAACTTGCGTCTTCTTTATTAATGACATTGTATAAAGTGTCAATACCCACACCATAAGTGAACATGTCAGACAGATTGCCCATTGTCCCTACTTTGGTCGCGCATGGCTCATTGAGTTTGCATGCCCCACCATTATCTGATGTCAAAGCGTTCGCTCCAAACACGGCATGCCCATAATCCATAAAGCCGTAATAACGGGCACCAAACCACCGCTTAGCCCCAAAAAACTGCTTATAACCCACAGTAAGCCCTAAGCCTTGCATAACGGCTAGATAGTCGGTTTTACCCACAGGGAACTTAGGGTAGTTAAATTCGCTGCTTTTGGGGGGGTTTTTAACGCTTTGTGAAGCCTGACCGACTTGATAGCTAATCCCCAAATACCAAGCGTTTTTCTCGCCTTTCACTACTTTATACTCTTTTGGCTTTTCCAATTGCTTTTGCACTTCTGTGCTACCTTCTGCTGCCACAAGACTATGACCTAACACTACCGATAAACAGAGCGTTTTAAACACTACAAACTTTTTCATACAACATTTTTCCTTCTAAAAGTCTACATTTCGTATAATAATAACATAATAATCTATAAAAAACCTAAATTCTTAAGAAAAACACCCCTAAAACTTAAAATTTTAAATTTTCTAGGGGGTTTTAGCGGTTTGGCTCTGCGATTTTTTCTGTTTTTGGGGGGTTTCTTAATTTAACTTTGTTAAGAAAACCAAAATTGTTTGTAATAAAATCGCTCAATCCTATCTTACCAAAGAAATATTCAATGACAATTTGCTTGAAATCCATAAAAACATGGCTAATGTCTGTAGCTTTGTTTGTATCAAGCTTTAAATCATCTCCGTGTGCTAGATTGTTGCGGCAGTCAACAATCTGTTGGATTAGATCTTTTTGATAGTTATCATTAAAATAATTTTTTGTTTGATCGCATTTTGTCCTAGATAATGAAATTTTAAAAAATTCAGAGAGTTTTTTACAGAGTTTTGTTCCTTGTGGTTTCTTTAAAAAACTTTCAATAAAACTTTCAATCATGCTAATCAATACAAACATGTCCAAATACAAGTGAATAATTGGATCTTTTTTGTTGATAATGTCTAAAATACTTGCAAGTTGAAAACCTCTATTATCTTTAATATTATCTTTAATATAAAAATCAATCCATTTTTCAAGTATTACAGAAAAATTGTCTATCTGTTGGAAATTTATAGCAATCCCATAAGAATCTATCTCCATGGACTTTTTGTCTTTTTTGTAAGTGTTTCTTATTGCTGTAATGTTTTTATTAGAAAGTTTGAATTGGATATAGTCAATTTGGATGTCAAACTTAGAATGAGCATAAATCAAAACAAAGAAATTTTTAATCGCTTCAGCAATAAGCGCTAATTCTTCAAGGGTTTCAAAAATCATATCACATTCCAAAAACAAATCAAATTGATAAGTTAATAAACGATTCTGTCTTTTAGGAACCAAATTAGATTTTGCTTTTATCTTATCTTTTTCATATCTTTGGGACAAAAAATCATTTTGAATATAAAATGATTGTAAAATAAAATCCTTATTTTTATCCCCATGATAACTTTCACACACACTTTCATCTACTTTAAATAATGCATCAGGTAGCAAATGCTTCTTGGTCGTAAAAAAACTTTCTAAATAATTTGTTCTGCAATTAAAACGATCGCCCATAATTTTTTCTGGATCGATCCAATCATCAAACAGCCATTCATAATAGAGCGTGATTGGTGCAGAATACCCTAAAGTATGACCTAAAATAATGCGATCATAAAGCTTGTAAAGAGTGTATCTTTTTGTGTTATCCACAATATAGAGCGTTTGGTATTGTGGATTGGTATAAAGTGAGTAAATCTCTTTAATTTCTCCTAAAACCAAAAAAGAAAAAGAAATTTTGTTTTCTTGATACGAAAACACTCCTGGAATGCATTGCTCATTTTGTGGATTAGTTTGTGGATTTTTTAAGAAAGCAAGACATTGCCTTTCAAAATATTCCACACCTCCAAGCGATGTGATCACTCAAACCTCTTCTTACTAATTTTTTCAATCAAATCCACGCTTTTTTCAGAGAGTTTGATGACCCTACAAAGGAGTTCAAAAACATATTTTCCGCCGGCATAATCGTTCGAGTTGTTTTCAATCAAGCTGTCTTTATCTTTAGTCTTTTGATAGCGTTCGATCACCCAGTCAATCGCGCTTTTGCCATTCACCACATAGTCAAAGGCTTTTTGGGGGATTTTAGTGATGGTGATATGGTGGTTATAAAGGATGCAATCCCCTTTTTTGGTCATTTTTTCCACATCATAATAGCCCTCTATTTTGGCGTTCTCTAGTAGGTTGTATTGAACGCTTGCGTGCATTTCCCCGCTCTCATAGTTCAGATGCAACTCGGCTAATTCTTTGCCAAGAGTAGAGAGTTCTTTAAAATCTTCGCTCAAAGCGATACGAGGCGCTTCTTTGGTGAGAGAATTTTTGTATTTTTCCAAATAACCTTTATGGTGGAAAATCGCATAAATGTAGTAAAAAATCTCTTCTTCAGTGATAGCATTATCTTTATAATGCCTCCTGAAGAGATTGAGCGCATAGCCGCTGATAGCGTTATAGCGGTTCCCCAGATCGTCGTAATAATACAAGGGGTAAGCTTGGGTGTTCGCCATTGTTTGGACATCAGTAATCTCGTTTGCAATCAAGCAGGAAAAATTTCTTGAAGCCATTGAACTTGTATTAATCACCACATTATTAGCGCTTTTATCCGGGAAAATTTTTGAAAATTGATATTGTTCTTCATTTAAATTCTTATCAAAATAAAGCCATTGTTTGTTAAAAGGGCGGTATAAGGCTAACCTTACGCGCTCTTCACTACTTGTTGGCAGATTTGTATTTTTAATAAATCCTTGTTTCAAACTACGAGTCCAAGCGATTTTCGTTTTATCGGTGGTGATTTCTCTATCGTTTAAGTGCTTATAGAGTTTGTCTGACTTGACGCCTTTAGTGCGTTGTTTGAAGGCTTCCCTGAAACGCTCATTGAAGCGCTTCAAATCAGCGTTATAGGTGTCAATGCAGTTTTGCACCGATTGCTTTAAAGCGTTTGGTGAAAAGTTATACACCCAAGGATCACGACCGCTCACCACCCCATTAGAATTGAGATCAAAAATACTATCATTTTTGAGTTTTTTGTCTCTTTTTAAAGGGATGAGCTTTCCAAAATCGTCATTCCTTTGGTTGATCCAATCGCCTTTGTCATTGGGGGTAATTTCCTTAAAAGGCACAAAATCCAGATTTTCAAAATTGGCGAGCAAGTTGAGTTTGGCTTCTCTTTTTAAATAATCATCCACTTCATAGTAAAAAATCGTATTATTGGGGGCACTCTCATCTTTCACAAAAAAGATGATCGCTACCGTCGCCCTGGATCCGCTATCAAAGATTTTCCCTCCCTCTTTTCTAGACACTTCCCCTGAAGTACGCTGATTCCCCCTCAAATTCAGCACATAAAGATGCGAAAATTCTTGTGCCACGCATTTTCTGAACCCGTCTGAGCTTTTATTATCAATGAAACTCCCGTTCACCACAAAGCCTAGCACCCCCTTATCGTTAAGAAGATCGCTCGCCATGCGTATTGACTGAATGAGCGTGTCTCGTGTGGTTGCCCCCGCTTTGGCGGTGGAATTTTTGCCGTATTTTTCATAAACTAATTTTTCAAGCTTAGGGTGTGAAAGGTTTTGGTTGTTATCGTTTTCGCTTTTAGCGCCGCTTGAATAAGGCGGGTTGCCGATGATGACTTGGATTTTTTGGTCGGCTAGAGTGGTTTTGATTTCTTGGTTTTCTTTCAAATCTTCAAAGAAAGGGAATACCCCCTTAACGCTTTTTTCTTCCAAATAATCCAAGCTGTCCGTGAGCGCGATGTTTTTGAAATTTTTTAACGAGCTGTCCCTATTTTGCGCGGCTTGGGTGATATTGATTAAAGCGATATAATAAGATAAAAGCACGATGTCAAAAGCGAACAGATTTTTTTGAAATTTCTCTTTTAGGGCTTCATCGCTAATGAGCGCGTTTTCTTTAGAAAGCAAACGAGCGATAAAACTCCCGGTGCCCGTGAATGGGTCAAAAATCGTGATGTTTTTATCGTTAAAATCCGTGTTGAAATGCTTTTTCAAAATGCCGTTAGTGGCCCTTAAAATGAAATCCACCACCTCTATAGGCGTATAAACGATCCCTAGTTTTTCGCTTTGCTTTCTAAAGGCTTCTTTAAAGAAAGTGTTGTAGAGGTTTTTAATGAGTTCTTGTTGGCTTTTTGGGCTTTTGGCATGCGCCGCTTCGGTTTTCACGCTTTCATAGAGGTTTTTAAGATCTTTAGTTTCCCCTTCTAGCCCTAGATCGGAGAGTTTTAAAACCATTTTATCCAAGGCTTTAGCGATAGGGTTTTTGATATTGTCCCCAAAAAGCGCATCAAAAATGGGCTTAGTGATGATGTGAGAAACGAGCATATCCAACGCTTCCTCATTCTTAATGCCTTGATGGATATTGTCCCTTAAAGAAGTTAAAAAGTTGTCAAAAATTTCATGGTTTTTGCCAAAAAGCTCTTTCAAGCGGTTATTTAAGGTTCTTGCGATGTTGCCCGTTTTTTTGGCGAAATTTTCCCAATAATTCCTGTCCCCTAATTTAGTGGGCATGACATTATACACAGCGTTCGCTAGATCTTGCAGCAAGATAGCGTCAAAAAGGGTTTTTTGGGCTTCTTTGGGATCGTTTTGAGCTTGCTCGGTTTTATCTTTTTTTAACTCTTCATCATCGTCTGTATTGCTTTCATCATTACTTCCAAAGATTTTGATTTTTTCTTTAAAAGTGGCTTCATCAACGAGACTTGAATCATGGCTTCTTAAGGCTTTTAGCACTTTCCAAATGTTTTGGAAATTGGTGTTCTTGACGGCTTCATCTAGGTTTTTGATTTCACTCTCTGCTAAAGCGATAGGCAAAATGATATAGCCTCTTTTTTTGTTTTTGGCTTTCCGCATCACCCTACCCACCGCTTGGATAATATCCACCATGGCACTCTTGCCATCAAAAAAGATAACGCTATCAAGTGCTGGGACATCCACCCCCTCGCTCAAACACCTGGCATTACTCAAAACCTTACAAGTGTTAGGCTCGAATTGGTTCAAGTTTTCTAATTTCTCAAGCCTCTCCTTACAATTCATGGTGCCATCAATGTGATCGATGCTGATTTCTAGGTTTTTAAAACTCTTTTTCTTCAGCTCTTCATCATAGCATTCCATGATCGTTTTAAAGGAGTTGTTGATATTTTTACTCGTTTGTATGCTTTTACAAAAGCTTATGGCTCTTTGAGAAACAAAGGTGTCTTTTTGGCTTTTCAAGTCGTTGTCTTCTTTGTTTTCATCGTCTAAAGCGATCAAATCCTGTTGGCTAACCCTTTATGCGTGCCAACGATCTTACACACAAATTCGTTATTAATGAGCTTTTTATCTAATTTAGTGCCTTTGGCTTCAAGCTGGCTGATCTTTTTATTCACGCTGTTAGTAACGCCGCTTAAGTTTTCTGAACGCACCGCTAAAATGATGACTTTATAATCGGTGAGGAGATCTAAAGCGATCGCTCTTTCAAAATTGAGCGTATAGATTTCTTCGCCAAAAACCTCCGCATCATCCATAGAGTAGATAATATTATCGCTCTCTTTGGCTTTAGCTTTAGAACTTTCGCTATACACTTTAGGCGTGGCGGTCATATAAAGGCGTTTTGTAGCCTTGATATTTTCATCGCTGTGGCACAGCGTGAAAGCGTTTTTATCGTCCCTTTCATTCGTGGAATACATAGCCCCTACCGTTCTGTGGGCTTCATCGCAAATAATGAGATCGATTGCACCTAAACCCGCTTCTTGCGCTTCTTTAATACGCAACGCGCTTTGATAAGTTGAAAAGATAATGAAGCGCTTGTTTTCTTTTTGCGCTTTTTCATAAGTGCTTAAAATGTCTTCAAGGCGAGTGGAGGGCTTTATAGGGAGCTCAGAAAATTTAATATCGTCATTGTCTTCGTTCTTACTTTGCCCGACTTTATCATCGCTGCACACGATAGAAGCGTAAAAAGGCTCGCTCTTTTCTTGCGCGTATTCTCTAAAAGTTTGAGAAAGCAAAGCGATGCTTGGCGCTAAAAAAAGCGTGATTTTGGGATCTAAAGCTTCCATGATTTTTAAAGAAGTGTAGGTTTTGCCTGTCCCGCATGCCATAATGAGCTTGCCTCTAGCGTTTTTAGGATTAGAAAAATACTCTTTGGTGGCTTTTATCGCTTCTATTTGGTGAGGGCGCGGCTTTTTCTTATCGCATAAGGGGAGTTCGCCTTGAGTTTGCGTGGGATCGAACTTTTCCCAATCAATCTGAGAATAGATAAAATCCTCTTCACTGATTTCAACAATATCAATCCCTTTGCTTTTTCTGATTTGTTCAATTTCTTCAAGAGCGTTAGAGCTTAAATTAGAAGTGGAGATGATGATCCCTTTTTTAAACCCAACCTCCCCTACCCCGCTTTGCAATTTGCTTAAAAAAGTTGAAAGGTCGTTCAGTGAAACGCTGTCTTGATGGAATTTGCATTGCACGGCGATGTATTCTTTTGAAGCCGTTGTAATCACCATATCAATCCCGCGATCGCTCTCCTTCCCCCTTAATTCCCAATCGCTCCAAAGATCAATAGACTCGTATTCATCAGCGCTGTCATGCTCTTTTAAAAAACGCTTAGAAACTTTTTCAAACCAGCTCCCTTTAAGGCGTTGGTTGGGTATGGCTTGCAATTTTTCTTTGATGAGTTTATAGGTGCTGATTTCTGACATTTTTCATTCCTTAATAGTAGCGTTAAAGTTCTGTATTATAATAAAAAGATGTTAGAAAGTGGGGTTAAAAAGGCTTTTTATTCAGCGCTTTTTAAAGCTTTAGCGATGAGTTCTAAAGGGTGCGAAAATTGCGGGGTGTTAGGGTCGTCTAAAGACTTTAAGGCGTTGTTTAATTGCATGTGGCATGCCCCGCATTCAGCACTCACAACTTTAGCTTTGGTGTTTATGATTTCTTTAGCCCTAAGAAGACCCACTTTTAAAGAAAATCCCGCCTTTTCTGTTTGCATCGTAATCCCCCCAAAACCGCAACAATTATCCGGCATTTCTTTAATTTCATAATGCGAATTGAGCAAGTTGCGCACTTCCTTATGAGCGTTTAGGGTTTTTTTGGCATGGCAAGGGTTATGATAGGTGATAGTCTCTTTTTTCCCCTTAGGGATTTTTTCTAAAAGATGTTTTAAAGGGGTGTGTTTCTCTAAAAACACGCTCGCCAGATAGATTTTAGGCGTGATTTTTTCTAGGCGCTTCACATACAAATCCCTATCTTTTTCGCCTAAAAACACCTTGTAATAATCGTTGATGAGCATGCTAGCGCATGTGGCTTCAGGCACAATGATCGCATCCACTTCGTCTAAATAGCTTTCAAACCATTCTATGTTTTTTTTCACTAAAAAAAGCGTGGTGTCTTTATCGCCGGTAAAATACGCAGGTGCTGAGCAGCATTCTTGCTTAGGGATGATCGCTTGAATGTTGAGTTTTTCTAAAATATACAACAAGCTTTCCCCCACTTGCTGGTAATGGTAATTACTCAAGCACCCTATAAAAACCGCCACTTTTTGAATGGGGTTTTCTAAAGGTTTCATTTCTGCATGCTTTTGTAAAAAACTTTTTTGATTTAAAGGAGGGAGAGCGCTTTTTTTAAAGCGTTTGAATAAGCCTTTAAACGCCATTCTAGGCTCTAAACTATCCCCTACTTGCTTGAAAACACAAGGGGCTAAAAAATGCGACACCGAAAACACCCTATCCATTTTTTTGCGGTTTTTTAAAAGGGAAAAATAGGATTTTTTATACCAAGCAATGCCGTATTTTTGAGCGATTTTTTCTCTGGCTTTTTCTATTAAAGTGTCTATGGGCAAATGAAAGGGGCAAATTTCCACGCAAGCGGTGCATAAAAAACAAGTTTCTAAAAGGTGTTTTAAATTCGTGTCTAATTTGAGCTTGTTTTGAGCGTTTAGGCGCATCAAATCTAAAAAGCCTCTAGGCGAAGTCGTTTCGTCTTTATGAATGCGGTATATGGTGCAACCTGGCACGCATTTAGCGCATTTAACGCAAGCGTCCCCTACTTCTTCAAAAATATTCCCGTTCATAGCGTTTTACTGAAATGTTTTTCGCCCCCACGCAAATACGCGTCAAATTCCATAGCCATGTTTCTTACGAGCATGCCCCCTGTTTTGGTCATCTCAAAGCCTTTAGCGTTAAAAGAAAGCAAGCCCGCTTCTTCATAAGGCTTTAATTTTTCTAATTCTTTTCTAAAATGCGCTTTAAAATCAATAGAAAATCTTTCTTCAATCTTAGAGTAATCCAGTTTTAAATTACTCATCATTTGCATGATCACTTCTTTTCTTAATATGTCTTCTTTGGTGAGTATTACACCCCTTTCTACCGGTAAATGCCCCAAATCAAGGGTTTTTTCATAGCGGTGCAAGTCTTTATAATTTTGCGTGTAATAATCGCTCCCTTCGCCAATGCTCGTAACGCCAATGCCAATGGTTTGAGTGAATTTCTTAGTGGTATAGCCTTGAAAATTACGGCGCAATTGCGCTCTTTGAAGGGCCAGATACAATTCATTATCGCTTTTAGCGAAATGATCCATGCCTATCATTTGGTAATGGGCTTTCTCTAAAAAACTAATGAGGGATTCTAAAATCTCTAGCTTGTCTCTAGGGCTTGGCAATAAGGTTTCATCAATTTTACGCATCGTTTTTTTCACCCAAGGCACATGCGCGTAATTGAACACCGCTAATCGGTCCGGATCCAGTTTCAAAACCCATTCCAAAGTTTTTAAAAAACTCTCTTTAGTCTGGTTGGGTAAGCCATAAATCAAATCAAAATTAATGGATTTGATGCCGTAATCTCTAGCGAGCTTCACGGATTCTTGAACCATTTCAAAAGGCTGGATTCGATGAATGGCTTTTTGGACTTCAAAATCAAAATCCTGCACCCCAAAACTCAAGCGGTTAAACCCCCTATCAAACAAGGTTTGCATGTGTTCTTTAGTGAAATGTCTAGGATCAATCTCGCAACTCATTTCAATATCTTTGCTGAAATTGGGGAAAACTTCTTGAATGCTTTGCGTGATTTCATCTAATTGAATGGGCGAAAAAAAGGTCGGCGTGCCGCCTCCATAGTGGAATTGCACCACTTCTCTGTTGGTATCCATGGCGTTTTTTAAAAGAGCGAGTTCTTTTTTAAGGTAACTGATATAGCGGACTTTTTTCTCTTCTAAGCTGGTGTAAATGACTGAACAAGCGCAAAAATAACACGCACTCCGGCAAAAGGGCAAATGCGTATAAAGCGATAAAGGCATGGGGTTTTTGAGGCTGTCATGGTTAAAAAACGCCGTTTTCAAACTCTCTTCATTAAAATTTTCGTTAAACTCCACCGCTGTGGGGTAGCTGGTGTATCGTGGGCCGGGCTTGGAATATTGCGAAAATTTTTCAAAATCAATGGTTTGCATTAAAAATTTTCCTCATCGCTATTGTCAAAATTTTCAAAATTATTCTCATTAAAAGGGGGTTGTTTGAACATGTTGTCAAAATTAAAGAATAAATTAGGGTGTTCTTTTTTGATTTGTTTGACAAAATTTAAGGTGTTGATATTGGGCAAATTCCCGTCTTTTTGGCGTAAATTTTCCAACAATTGCAAGGAAACTTCGCGCACGTCTTCAAAATCAATCGGCACTTGGGTGATAATATCCCTTTCTAATTCCGCCCTAAGCCTAGCTTCAAAAGCCTTTCTGGCGTTTTCTGCCAAAAGAGAGATCACATTGTCCGGCACTAAAACGTAATTTTTATCTTCTTCATCAGAAATAAAATAAGCTTCATTTTTTTTAAACGCCCCTTTTTCTAATTCTAAAAGCATTTCACTAGCGCTGATTTTTTTGAGAAAGGCTCTGTTTTTTTGGGTTGTTAAGCTATTGATAAGTTTTTGTGATTTGGTTTTAGAAACTCGTTTTTTAGGTAATTTTTCCACTTTATATCCTTTTTAAGCTGATTGTATCCAATTTCGTTTAATTCTCATTATAAATCGTTTTTAAATACTCTATTTTTGAAGTCAAATTGAGTAATACCATATCAGCTAACACCAATGAAAGCAAACTCTCGCACACCACGCTCCCTCTAATCGCAATGCAAGGATCATGCCTGCCTTTTAACAAGCATTCGCATTCATTATTATTAATATCTATGGTTTGTTGAGGTTGGAAAATGCTTGGCGTGGGTTTGAAATGCACTCTTATAATAATTTCTTCCCCATTGCTCATGCCCCCTAAAACCCCCCCACTACGATTGCTCAAAAACCCTTTTTGATTTATTAAATCATTATACTCTGAGCCTTTTAATAAAGAGCTTTCTACCCCCTTGCCTATTTCAACCGCTTTCACCCCATTAAGCCCCATCATCGCTTCAGCGATTTTAGCGTCTAATTTAGCGTATAGCCCTTGACCTAAGCCAATGGGGAGCTTTTGATTTGTTTTTACACTCCTTGCTCTAATCAAAGCCACGCCCCCTATGCTATCGTGGTTTTTGATAGCGTTTTGAATGGCTGTTTTTTGCGCTTCTTCTTGTTCTTTGTCTAGGGCAAAAATCTCGCTTTTTAAGGCGTGATTAAAATCGTAATTTTTGGCTTCAATGCCCCCAATTTTAATAATCCCGCTTTCACAAACAATACCAATTTCTCTTAAAAGCATTTTAGCAAACGCCCCAGCAGCCACTCTTATAGCGCTCTCTCTGGCCGAACTCCTCCCTCCACCCCTAAAATCTCTGATGCCGTATTTATGAAAATAAGTGAAATCCGCATGGCTAGGCCTGAAAAGGTTTTTAATGTTATCGTAATCCTTGCTCCTAGCCCTTTGGTTGTGGATTAAAAACCCTATGGGCGTCCCTGTGCTAAAATCTTCAAAAACCCCGCTTGTTATTTCCACCTTATCGTCTTCTTTTCGTGGCGTAGTGAAAACATTCCTCCCCCCTTGGCGGCGCTTCATTTCATTTTCTAATAAGTCATAGTCTATTTTAATCCCGCTAGGCATGCCGTCTAATACCCCCCCTATCATATCCCCATGCGATTCCCCAAAAGTCGTGAGCCTCAAAAAACGCCCCAAAGTGTTCATTTGGCTTCCTTAAGTTTTTGAAGCGCTTGATAAGCGCATTGCTGTTCGGCTTCTTTTTTACTCTTGCCTTTAGCGGTCGCATACATTTTATCTTGAATGTATAGAGCCATTTCAAATTCTTTATGGTGATCGGGGCCTTTTTCTTTGAGTAATTGGTACGAAGGGATCACGCAAAATTGCGCTTGGGTCAATTCCTGTAAGGCGGTTTTATAGTCCATAAACAAATGCTCCAAATCCAAACGCTTGTAAGCGCGATTGAGTAATTTTTGTATGATTTTACGCACCTTAGCTAACCCTGCTTCCAAATACACCCCAGCCATTAAAGCCTCAAAAGCGCTTGACAGAATAGAGGGTTTTTCCCTCCCATTAGAAATTTCTTCAGAAGAAGAAACGCGCAAATAATCCTGTAAAGCAATCGCTTTCGCTAATTTCGTAAAACCATGCGCACTCACAATAGAAGCCCTTAATTTAGAGAGTTTGCCCTCATCGTATTGATAGAATTTATGGTATAGCAACTCCCCTATCACCAAGCCCAACACCGCATCGCCCAAAAATTCTAAGCGCTCATTGTTTAAAGCGAGTTTGCATGATTTATGCGTTAAGGCTTGCTCTAATAAACGCTTGTCTTTAAAAGAATACCCTAAAGCTTTTTCTAGCGTTGTATAAGGGTTATTAGGCGTTGTATAAGGGCTGTTTTGAGAGCGTTTGTTTTTCATCATTTTCCCTTTAAGTGGTCGTTTTGACCCGTTTTTGCGCCTCTAATTTAGCGAGGCTATCGCATCGTTCATTCTCAGCATGCCCGTTATGCCCCTTGATCCAAACAGCCACAATAGAATGCCCTTTAGAGACTTTTAAAAATTCTTTCCATAAATCCACATTTTTAACTTTAGAAAAATTCTTTTTTTGCCAGTTAATCAGCCACACATTGATCGCTTGGCACACGTATTGCGAATCGCTATAAAGCGTGATATGGCATGGGCGTTTCAAGATTTTTAACGCTTCATTGAGCGCTCTTAATTCCATGCGGTTATTCGTGGTGAAATGTTCGCCCCCACTGATGATTTTTTCTTTATCTTTATAGCGTAAAATCGCCGCATAACCGCCTGGCCCAGGATTACCTAAAGAAGAACCATCGCAAAAAATTTCAATTTCTTGCATTTAATCCACTCCCATAGCATGCGTTTCTTTAGAAATTTTAAGCACCATATCCATAAACGCTAACTGGTAACACACAGGGCACCTATGGCTTTCAAAAGGAAAGATTTGTTTGCAATGCTTGCAGCGGTATTCAAAAGTCAGACGCGCTTTCATAGGGCTATACAATAGAGCGCGTAAAACCTCTAATTCAAAAACTTGGCAAGGTTTGTGATCCAAAAGCAGCCCTTGGGATCGCGCGATGTCTTGCAAAAGGGCGTGTTTTTCTAAAATGAAAGCAGGGATATTCATATCCCATAAAAGATCGATCACATTTTCTAGCCGTTCGGTTGCATCAATTTCTTGCCAAAAAAGCTTTTCATCATAAGATTTTAAATAATTTAAAGCGATTTTTTTCAAATCTAACGACGCTTTTGAAACATGCAAGATTTTAGCCGCATCTTCCTTATTCTCTATTAAATGCATGAGATAAAGATAATTTTTAATCGTTTCAATTTCAGGCACTTCTAATTCTTCCAAACATTCCAAAGTCTCTAAAGCCTTTGAATAGTCTTTTTCTAATTCATACGCATGCAAAAGTTTCAATAACGCTTCCACATTCCTTGGGGAAAAGCGCAAAATTTCTTTCACGGTGTCTTTTATTTTTTGCAAATACCCCACACTAAAATAATTTTCAGCTAATAAATCTAAAACAGCGATTTTTTCTTCATCTTTTAAGGGGCGATTCAAAAGCCCCTTTAAAATTTCAATACTCATTTCTATGTCAGCAATTTTAGAATACGCCCTGGCTAAAAACATCAAACTAGAAATTTTAGCATGCTTTAAAAGCTCGTCTAAATTCTCACTGCTCGCATAGGCGTTTTGATTTTGGGCGAATTTTTGTAAAAATTTTTTGTTTCTCTTTCGGGTGAAATACGCTCTAGCCTGTTCTAATAAAATCACAAGAGCGATAATGAAAGTGAATAAAGCGATAGAAAATAAAGAATCTTTATAGAGGAAATTGAAGTGTTGCACAATCTAAAAATCACTCTCTAATCATCACAATCCTAGACTTAACGCGCAATTTTTCAAAATGCTCTTCTAAAATCTTATCTTTAGATTCTTCCACTAATTTTTGGGCGATGAATTGCTTGGCTTGACTGAAGCTCACTTCGTTTTTACCCTTTTTTTCCTTGATATAAAAAGTGATGAACTGCCCCCCACCCCCATTCATAACGGGCGTGAAAGATCCTTGCTCATGCGAAATAAAGACTTGAGCGATTTGAGGGTTTAAGGTTTTCATCTCTATTTTTTCATTGGCCTTACTCACCCCTGGAATTTCCAAATTAGGATCTGCCATAGCCCTTTCTAAATCTTCTTGATTGGTGGAAGTGTAGCGCACGGTTTCTATTTCTGTGGGGATACTGAATTGCTCCTTGTGTTTGTTATAATATTCGCGCATTTTGGTTTCAGAGCTGGTATCCACATTGGTGAGTAAGATATTACGCAACAATTCTTGCATTTCTAAATGCTCCTTAAGCTGATCTCTATAGAGTTTATAATGCCCCTCAGCCATAAGCATTTGTTTGAAATGGTCTAAATCCATGCCTTGCTGTTGCGCCATCATCGCCATTTCTTGGTCCAGCTTGTCATCATCTACATGGATTTTTAAGCGCTCAATTTCTTGGTTTTTAATGCGCTCCGCAATCAAACGATCCCTAGCTTGAGCTTTGCTCACTTTAGATTTTTCTTGCTCTTCTTGGATTTGATACAGCGTGATAGGCGAGCCATTAACGAGCAAAGAAATGCCCCCTACGACCTTATCTTCAAGGGTGTTGTTAGCAGCGCCATTAGGATTACCAAAAATAGAATTGAATTGAGAGCCAGGGCTTGTCCCCTTATTTTTTTCAAGAGTTTGAGAGGTTGTCTCTTTTTCTTCAAGTTTTGGCACATTATTTTGAACGCCTTGATTTTGCGTGCCTTGATTTTGAACCCCTTTAGCACCCTCTTTGATTTTAGAAGGCGTTATTTTTTGAGTGGGATTTTTGGCATCCCCATGATGGACTTCCGCCCTGGGCTTTCTCTTGGCTTTTGTTTCTTTCTTTTCTTCGGGGTTTTTCTTTTCTTCTTTTTTATTCTTCAAATCCTTATTCTTCAAATCCTTATTCTTCAATTCTTGGCGGATTTTTTTATCCAAAGAAGACTCTTGCTTCCTCCCTTCTAAGGCTTCCACTTTAGATTCCGGCTCTGCATAAACGATCCTAATAAACAACAAAGCCTTCAAAACATAAGAAAAAATTTTCCTCATCAACCCAATTTCTCTTTCAAAATAGCATTCACCACGCCAGGATTAGCGCCTTTTAGATTTTTCATCGCTTGCCCTACAAAAAACCCAAAAAGCTTGTCCTTACCGCTTTTGTATTCAAGCACCTTATCAGCGTTGTTTTTAAGCACCTCTTCTACCACTTTGACAATCGCTTCTGTGTCATTGACTTGAGACAAGCCCATTTGTTCAATGAGCGCATCCACATCGCCCCCTTGCTCTTCTAAAAGCCTGTCTAACACATCTTTAGCGCTCTTACCCGAAATCTTGCCCTCATCAATGCGTTTGGCTAAAGCGCCTAACGCATGAGCGCTAACTCCGCAATTTTCTAAAGTGATCTCGGCCTTCAAGCGTCCTAATAATTCCACACAAAGCCATGTCACGCTCGTTTTAGCCTTAACCCCAAGATTGAGCATGCTTTCAAAATACTCCGCCAATAAAGGATCGCTCACCAATAAATTCGCATCGTCTTCTTTAAGGTTAAAATCTTTCATGTAACGGATTTTTTTCGCACCCGGCAATTCATTGATCTTTTGAGATTCTTTTAAAAGTTTTTCATCAATAAAAACAGGATACAAATCCGGATCTTTAAAATAGCGGTAATCCGCTGACTCTTCTTTATTGCGCATAGAAAGGGTGATCCCTTTGGCGGTGTCAAAAAGGCGCGTTTCTTGAACCACCTCTTCATTATAACGCCCGCTTTCCCACGCCGCGCTTTGGCGCTCTATTTCGTATTCAATCGCTTTAGCAATGAATCTAAAGCTATTTAGGTTTTTAATCTCCACTCTCGTGTAAAGCTTTTCATCGCCCTTAGGTCTAATGGATACATTCGCATCGCACCTGAAATTCCCCTCTTGCATGTTTGCATCAGAAATCCCTATAAAACGCACGATAGCATGGAGCTTTTTCAAATACGCTATGGCTTCTTCACTATTTTTCATGTCCGGCTTGCTGACAATCTCTAATAAAGGGGTGCAAGCGCGGTTCAAATCCACCAAAGAATAACTGCCCTCATGGATATTTTTACCGGCGTCTTCTTCCATGTGGGCTCTTTCAATGCGCACGATTTTTGCGCCCTCTTTGGTGTCAATCTCTAACTTCCCATCGCTCACAATGGGGACTTCAAACTGCGAAATTTGATAAGCCTTAGGCAAATCAGGGTAAAAGTAATTTTTCCTCGCAAAAATGGAATACTGGTTGATATTGGCTTCAATGGCTGTGCCTAATTGGATGGCTTTTTTAACCACTTCTTTATTCAATACCGGTAAAGCTCCCGGTAAGCCCAAACACACAGGGCAGGTGTTAGAATTGGGGGTTTCTCCAAAGCTTGTAGAGCAAGAGCAAAAGATTTTGGTTTTGGTGTTGAGTTGGACATGGACTTCTAGCCCGATTACAGCTTCAAATGGCATCATTTGTCCTTACTCTTTTTATTGCTCACAATGGCAAAAGTCAAATCATTGATCTCGGTGTGCGCTTTAATGAAATCATTGATCTCTTTCAAACTCATTTTTTGGATTTGATCTAAGAGCGTTTGGTTGAAATTTAAAGGCAAACCTAAATAAAAATAATTGTAAGTGGTGTTCAAGCGGCTAGAGATCGTTTCATTCCTTAAAGGCTCAGAGCCTAGTAAAAACTTTTTAGCGTCGTCTAATTCTTGTTGCGTCATGCCTTTTTCTATAAATTCTTTAACAATTTTTTTAACTAAGGCAACGCTTTTAGCTTGAGTGCTGAGCTTGGTTTGCAAATACCCGCTCGCAAAATGCGCCACTTTAGAAAAATTAGAGCGGATATACACGCTATAAGCCAAGCCCTCTTGAACCCTGATTTTTTCCATCAAACGAGAGCCAAACCCCCCCCCAAGCACAAACATCATGACTTTAGATTTCGCTAAATCCTGTTTTAAATCCTTGATTTTAAAGGGCGCGCCAAAATACACGAAAGCCTGCTCAGTGTCTTTATAGAGGACTTTTTCGCTTTTTTTATCGCTCGTTTCAAAATAAGGCTCTTCATACGCTTTACCTTGCGGCAAGAAATTAAGAGCGTTATCTAAACGCTTAAGGGTTTGATCGATTTTCAAATCGCCCCCAAGCACCACCACGAGCTTATTGAGTTCAAAGACCTTAGAAAATTGCTGTTTCAAATCCTCTAGCTTGATTTTTTGGAGACTCTCTTTAGTGCCTAAGGCTGCGTTAGCTAAAGGGGTGTTAGCAAAAAGTTCTTGCTTTAAAGTCAATTTAGCCAAATAGTCAAAATCGCTTTCTTTTTGTAAAAGCACGGCCAACATTTGGGTTTTGACTTTTTCTAAAGCGCTTTGCGTGAAGTTAGGGGATTTCAAAAGCTCTTTTAAGCGCATGATGGCTTCATCTTCGTATTCTTTTAAAAATTCTAAAGTGATTTGCAAATCTTCTGTGCTGGTATCCACATTCAAACTGATCGCTTTTTGCTCTAAAAGTTGCGCAAACCCCACCGCACCAAGCTCTTTAGTGCCTTCGTTTAAAACTTGTGCGAATAATTTCGCCAAACCCAACTGATCTTTATCGCTTAAGCTCCCACCCCCTCTAAAAGCTAAATGGATAAACCCCATAGGCAATAAATGGTTTTCTTCATAAATCACAGGGACTTTAGCTTGATTGATTTCTTGGTGTGTCAAAGCGCTCGCTTGTAACCCCATAAAAACTCCTAATAATAAAGTGATTAAAAATTTTTTCATGCTCTTTATACCTTTGCTTTAGCCGGATAACGCTTTAAAATTTCATAAGCGGTGTTTCGTTTAGCCGCCACGCTCCCAATGTCTTCAATAAGCTCTATCATTTCCGCTTCATTCATGCAAAAACTCGTCCCGGCCGCTTTCACGACATTTTCTTCCATCATCACACTCCCTAAATCATTCGCTCCAAACAATAAGGCTAACTGCCCTATCATAGAGCCTTGAGTAACCCATGAACTTTGTATGTTTTGAATGTTATCCAAAAAAATCCTACTGCATGCCAAATAGCGTAAATACCGATTGGAACTCGCTTTTTTAATGCTTGGGATTTCTTCTTTTAAGGGGGTGTTGTTGGGCTGAAAACTCCATAAAATAAAAGCCCTAAAGCCGCCGGTTTCATCTTGCAAATCGCGCACCCTTTGTAGATGCTCTATTACATCTTCTTCATTATCCACGCTCCCAAACATCATGGTAGCCGTGCTTTTAATCCCACAAAGATGCGCCATTCTATGCACTTCAATCCACCGATCACTACTCAATTTTTTAGGAGCAATGACATCGCGCACCCTATCGCTTAATATTTCTGCTCCCGCTCCTGGAATGGAACTTAACCCGGCGTTTTTCAACCTTTCTAAAACTTCTTTTAAAGACAATTTAGAGATTTTAGAAATGTAATCAATTTCAACCGCGCTAAAACCATGAATGGTAATGGTGGGGAATTTTTGAGCGATATGGCTGACTAAATTTTCATAATAGTCTATTTTGAGCTGCGGGTGCACCCCCCCTTGAAAAAGGATCTGCGTGCCGCCAATAGCGAGCAATTCTTCAATCTTTTGATCAATTTCTTCATAGCTCAACACATAGGCGTCTTTTTCTTTTAAGGTGCGTTTGAACGCACAAAACTTGCAATCCACAAAACAAATATTGGTGTAATTGATATTCCTATCCACAATAAAAGTCGTCAAGTTTTCAGGGTGCAAGCGTTGCTTTACCCTCAAAGCCCTTTGCCCTAATTCTTTCAAGGGCGCGTTTTTCATTAAATCCAAAATTTCTTCTCTGTTGATGCGCATTTTAAAACCTTGTTCCCATAGAAAATTCAAAGTGTTGCGTGTAATCGTCCATGTTGGGGTTGAAGCATAGCCCTTTACATTTCTTGCCATTGCCATCGCCCCATTGGTTGAAAAACGCTATAGGGAAAATCAACACTAAAGGCCCCATGGGCGAAATCCATTCAATCTGTAAGCCTGTAGAAGCCCTCCAAGTCGCTCTTTCAAACCCAGCCCCTATAACGCCATAATCTTTAAAATTCGCTGTTGTGAAGGGAGCGTTATAGAAGAAGCTCCCCCTAGTTGGGGTTTTAAAGGTCAAGAAACCAAAGTCAAAAAACCAAGCTAAACGCATTTTAGCCGCTTTTAACACCCCATAGCTCAATTCTGTAGAAGCGGTGAAGATCCCATCGCCTCCAAGCCACAAGCCAAACTCATCTTTAGGCGTAACCGATCCGTTCCTAAAGCCTCTCACCGTGGTTACGCCCCCCATGTAGAAGGTGGAGTTTAAGGGCAAGTAATCATCGGTGTTATACCTAAAGATATAGCCTCCTTGCGTTTTAAAGCGAGCGATCAAATCTATCAATAAATATTTTTGCAAATGGTGGTAAGCGGCAAATTTACCATAGACTTTAGTGTTACGGACATTCCCGCCTAACCCGTTCCAAGAATTGAGCGTACCAGAGCTTGGCAAGCCAGACATCGTCGCATAGGAGCTAAAGATAACCCCATTTCTAGGGAAATAATAATCATCGGTGTTGTCATAGCTCACATCAAGAGTGAAAGAGCTGGTGATAGGCGTATGGTAATCCCTATCCCAAATACCTTTTATTTCTGGTGAAGTGGTGATCGCTCCAGGGTTAGAACAATTTTCAGGTTGTAAGGGAGTTCTACCGCCTGATAAGCGATTGATAATCACCGATGCGGGGGTAGAACATTGCCTTGGAGCGACCACTTCATTAACAGAGGAATAGTAGCGGTTGTATAAAGGGCTACTGAAACCAAGGAGTTTGGTAACATTCAAGTTATACCCTAAGCTCACATGGGTTCTGTTACCCAGCATGCGCCCGACATTCACCCCAAAGCCCCCGCCTTGTTGGACATATTGGTAGCTTATCCTATAATCCGCATAAAGATTGATCGTAGAGCTATACCAGCTGTCAAAAATCCTTGGATTAGTCAAGCTCAAATTCCCAGCAAACATACGCCCCGCTCCTCTTGGCATGCCCGGATAAGATCTGCCCCCCCCTGTAGCAATGTTAGCATACAAACTCATGCTTTGTCCTGTGCCAAAAAGGTTTCTTTCGCTCACGCTCCCATTAAGCATAAGCCCTCCATAAGAGCCATAGCCTAACCCAAATTGCAACTGCCCGGTGCGCCCCTCTTCTACACTCACTAACAAATCCATAAGCGAGCTATTCACCCTTTTTTCTTCAATTTTGACTTTAGAGAAGAATCCTAAACGCCTTAAAGAATTTTCGGAATTTCTCAATTTGGTCAAGTTGTATTTATCCTTAGGCCCTAACAATAACTCCCTTCTGATGATCCTATCGCTTGTGCGCTGATTTCCTGAAATGATGACATCATTGATATACACCATATCGCCCACTTCAATACGATAAATGACTTTCACAAGCCCGTTTTTTTCATCTTTATCCAAGTCTGGCTTCACCACCGCAAACGCATAACCCTTATCGGCGATTTCGGTTTTTAAAATTTGCGCATCCGCTCTTAAATGCTCAATATTAAAGACATCTTTTCTTTTAACTTTAAGCGCTTTTTCTAAGGTTTTTAAGGGGACTACCGGGTTGTCAATCTCTATTAAAATGTCTGAAATCCTGTATTGGATTCCTTCTTTGACTTTATAATGAAGCTTAGCGTCATGGGTAGAAAAATCCGTTTTCAAAAAAGGCGAAGAAATATGAGCGTCTAAGTAACCCCTACGCATATACACATCTTGGATACGCAAAGAATCGTATTCTAATTGATCTAAACGCAATTTCCCATCATTCAAGCCCCACATCCAGCCCATGAAATCTCGTTGCTTGTTTGCGCTCAAAGATTCAATCATGCGGCGTTTTAATTTCGCGCTTCCCTCATAAATGGATTGTTTGATATAAATACTATCCCCCCTATTCACATCAAACACGATTAATAACGCGCCCTCACTGACCTTTTGGGTGCGCACCTCCACCACGCTCCCATAATAGCCCTGCCCCTCTAAAGCGGTTTTTAAAGCCGTTTTAGCATGCTCTAATTTTTGCTCATCAAAGGTGTCGCCCTTTTTGATCCCCATTTGGGATTTTAAGCCGTCTTTTTCTTTTTCAGTCCCATAACCCTTGATTTCTACCCCGGCAATTCTAGCTTTTTCATCAAAATGAAACTCTAATATGCCGCCCTCAAAAGTGGCATAAACATCTTTAAAATACCCTTGATTGAACAAAGCCAAAACAGCGGTGTCTATTTTTTTAGAATCCACAATATCACCCACACGAATCTTTACAATCTCATTAGCAAGCATGTCAGACATGTAAGAAAGCCCAATATAGGAAACGGACTTGACTTTCATTTCTTTAGGCGTTTGACTTGATTGAGAGGTTTCGTTTTGAGCCTCATTTCTTTGAGTCTCATTTTTTTGAGATTCTTGAGAGGCTTCTTTTGGTGGAGTCAAATCGTTTGGTTTAGAGCCGTCATTTTCTAAAGCCTCAACGCTGGTATTGATACATGCGAAAACAAGAGAAGATAGAATTAATTTTTTAATACTGATTTCCTTAATAGATTTTAGCTTGAGTGTTGTTAGTAGCGTTATTATAACTAATCATTCTTAAAAACGCTAAAGATTATTAAAATTTTTGTATAAAATTATACAAACTATCCCTTTCTACCGCAACAAAACCAGCGTCCTTGATTTTAAATATCAAATCTTCTTTTTCTAAACCATGCCGGCTCTTCGCGCCTGCTGCGCTTTGAATGCTCTCTATCTCTATCGTGCCGTCTAAATCGTTAGCGCCAAATTCTTGAGCCACTAAAGCTAAATTCAAGCCCAAAGTCGCCCAATAAGCTTTAATGTGGGGGATATTATTTAAAAGAATGCGAGATATGGCGATGGTTTTTAAGATTTCTATCGCGCTAGGGGATTTTTCCACTTTCAAATAATTGTTTTCTTTTTGATACAATAAAGGGATAAAAGCGTTAAAGCCCCCTTCTTTATTTTCTACTTTATCTTTAGGGCTTTGGATTTTTTTAATTCTTAGCATGTGATCGATGCGATGGATTTTATTTTCAATATGCCCAAAAAGCATGGTAGCGTTACTCATTTTGCCTAATTTGTGCCAATAAGCATGGATTTCTAACCACCGAGAAGATCCCACCTTACCATTACAGATTTTACGCCTGATCTCTTCATCAAAAATCTCCGCTCCCCCACCAGGCATGGAATCCACCCCAGCTTTGAGCATGTCTTCTAGCACCAATTCAAAAGGTTTGTTGAATTTAGCGCTTAAAAAATGCACTTCTGCAGCGGTCATGGCCTTTAAATGCAAATTAGGCATTTCTTGCTTAATGGTTTCAAACACCTTTAAATACCATTCATAAGAGTAATTAGGGTTATGAGCGCTCACGATATGGACTTCTTTAATCCCCTTATTGTAGGAATTTTTAACCTTTTCTAGGATTTCTTCTAAGCTCATTTCATAAGGGTTAGGGTTTTTTCTGTGGGCTGAAAAAGCGCAAAATTTGCAAGCGTCCGCGCAAATATTGCTAGGGTTTAAATGCCTATTGACATTAAAATACACGATTTTTTGGTGCATGTTCTGGCGCATGCGATCCGCTACTTCCCCTAGCGTGTATAAATCATAATCATAAAGCCTCACTAATTCCTTACTTTCAGTCACTTGATTGTCTAATACTTTTTCTAAAAAGTCCATGGTTGAATTGCCCTTTCGTTTTAAAAATAAACATTGTAGCATTTTTAGATTTAAGAATGCTTTTTATACATTAATTATATAATAATACCCCCCCTTTAACCCCCTAATTGGTGCCAACCCCTTTTTTACCTAATTCTCATTAAAAGGATTTTTATGATAAATCTAAGCTCTGTCAAGCCATTAGCTGGCCATTAGCTGGTGTTCTTTCTCATTTTTGTAAGTTTTTAAAAATTTTCATACTCTTGTTTACTTTTTCATTATCATTTATGCTATAATTATGGGACAACTTAAACCAACACAAAGGAGATACTATGTTATCAAAAGACATCATTAAGTTGCTAAACGAACAAGTGAATAAGGAAATGAACTCTTCCAACTTGTATATGAGCATGAGTTCTTGGTGCTATACCCATAGCTTAGATGGCGCGGGGCTTTTCTTATTTGACCATGCGGCTGAAGAATACGAGCATGCTAAAAAGCTTATCGTCTTCTTGAATGAAAACAATGTGCCTGTGCAATTGACTAGCATCAGTGCGCCTGAGCATAAGTTTGAAAGTTTGACTCAAATTTTCCAAAAAGCCTATGAACATGAGCAACACATCAGCGAGTCTATTAACAATATCGTTGATCACGCCATAAAAAACAAAGATCATGCGACTTTCAATTTCTTGCAATGGTATGTGTCTGAACAGCATGAAGAAGAGGTGCTTTTCAAGGATATTTTGGATAAAATTGAGTTGATTGGTAATGAAAACCATGGCTTGTATTTGGCTGATCAGTATATCAAAGGGATCGCTAAAAGCAGGAAATCTTAATTTTAGGGTCATTGAGTGCAAAAACTAGCCGTTTTTGATTTTGACTCCACGCTAGTCAATGCTGAGACGATTGAGTCTTTAGCGAAAGCGTGGGGGGTTTTTGATGAAGTGAGAAAAATCACTTCACAAGCCATGAATGGCGAAACAGACTTTCATAAAAGTCTTATTTTAAGGGTTTCTAAACTCAAAAACATGCCCTTAAAACTAGCCAAAGAAGTTTGTGAAAGTCTGCCTTTATTTGAAGGAGCGCTTGAGCTTGTTAGCGCCTTAAAAGAGAAAAATTACAAGGTGGTTTGCTTCAGCGGAGGCTTTGATCTAGCGACGAATTATTACAGGGATTTATTAAATTTAGATGCGGCTTTCAGTAACACGCTGATGGTGGAAAATGGCGCCTTAAACGGTTTGGTTACCGGGCATATGATGTTTTCACACTCTAAAGGCGAAATGCTCCTTTCCTTACAACGCTTGTTAAATATCAGTAAAACGCGCACTTTAGTCGTGGGCGATGGAGCGAATGACTTGAGCATGTTCAAACATGCCCACATCAAAATCGCTTTCAACGCTAAAGAGATTTTAAAACAACACGCCACGCATTGCATCAATGAGCCTGATTTAGCCCTAATCAAGCCTTTGATTTAAAAAATTTTTTTGTAAAATATTCCTTTAAATCATAAGGATAGCCATGTTCCAGCCCCTATTAGACGCTTATATAGACAGCACCCAAATAGAAGAGACAGCCCATAAGCCCCCATTAAATGCAGCCCTAGCCAATTGGTGGCCTTTGGATAAAAAAGAAAGCAAAGGGTTTAGAAAAAAATTTATTTTACATTTCATTTTAAGCCAGCATTACACAATCACTTTACACCGAAACCCTGATAAACCTGCGGACATCGTTTTTGGTAACCCCCTTGGATCAGCCAGAAAAATCTTATCCTATCAAAACACTAAAAGAGTGTTTTACACCGGTGAGAACGAAGTCCCTAATTTCAACCTCTT
>NZ_QBAW01000008.1 GCF_009689985.1 Helicobacter pylori
TAAACCATTTGATTCCATAAGCCCCATTTTTCAATCAGTGGGGCTTACAGAGTTAAATTTAAAGGAGAGATGATGGCAAAAGTAGAAGTGGAGTTAAAAAAACTCTATCAAATTTTAGTGGATGCTGAATATTTTTATCAGGTTCCTGATTACCAACGCCCTTATGTGTGGGATAAGGATCATTTAGGGGCTTTGATTGATGATTTAGTGGGCAGCTATACAAACAATAAAGAAGATGAATATTTTTGCGGCTCTATTGTGATTGCTGAAAATCCAAAAGATAAAAGATGGGATGTTGTGGATGGCCAACAGAGGCTAACGAGTTTTATTATCTTGGCTTGCACGATTTTAAGGCTTTATAAACACAGGTTAGGGCAAAAATCTAAAGATTTTATTGAAGGGAGTATTTATGATAAAGATAAATACGATAAAGGAAAAGAGCGTCTGAAATTTTTAACCGCTCAAAATTACAATAGCATTTTTGAAAACACGGTGTTAAACAATTTAGAGTTTGAAGACAATATTAAAAAGAGCGAGTTGAATAAGAAATTTGATGAAAACACTTATTTGCTTGACATACTCCCCATAGCTAAAGCTAGGGGATTCTAGCTAAAGCATGAGGAAAATTGGGATCAAGCAAACTCAGCCTACTAGGTAGGTCTTACAAATTCTACCCCAAGAGTTGATGCCCCAACCCTATGAATATTAATAGCCGCATTTAAATCCCTGTCTAGTTCCAATCCGCAATATTTGCAGTGGTATTCTCTTTCTTTATCTGTTTTGCCTAATTTTTTAATGTCTTTATTAAAGTTTTCATCAACAGATAAGCAATTAGAACAAGTTTTAGAGCTAGGATAAAATCTATCAATCTTAACGACATGAGCCTTGTTTTCAAGGATTTTCACAAACTCGCTAAAAGCTATATCGCCCACTTTCCTGCCCCAAAGTTTTTGCATAGCCTTCATGTTCAAGTCTTCAATGAAAATGCTTTGGTATTTTTTGCTTAACTTCAAAGCCAATTTATAAAAGAAATCGGTTCTTAAGTGTTTGATTTTTTGGTGCAGTTTGGCTAGTTTCTTTTTAGCTTTTTTAAAGTTATTAGAACCCTTAACTTTCTTGCTAAGGTTTTTACTAAGTCGTTTAATTAAAGGCAAGTATTTAGAGAAAAATAAAGGCGATTCTATCTTAGTGTTGTCAGATCCGGTTAAAAAAGTCCTTAACCCAAAGTCAAAGCCCACGCTTTTATCGCATGCGGTTTGCTTGTTAGGGTTATTTTCTAATTCACAGACTAGACACAAGAAATAATCGCCCATATTATCTCTTTTAATGGTTAGAGTTTTTACTTTCCCTATCAAAGCATAAGTTTTAATGAACTTGTAGCTATAACCATTAAAAGAAACAACATTGTCTTTTATCTCAAACCCCACTCCCTTATTCAACCCTGTCTTTTTATCAACTTGGCTTTTGAAAGTGAAAGATTTGTAGTTGGCTACTTTTTTAAATCGTGGCAATTTGGCTTGTTTCTTAAAGAATTTTTTAAACGCTTTATCTATCCTTTCAGTTAAATCTTGCAAGGTTTGTGAGCCTAGTGTTTTTAAAAAAGCATAACGATGGGTCTTTTTCAATTTGGTGGTGTGTTTTTGCAAATCGTTAAGCTTTAAATACTTTTTGAAAAGTCTATAATAGCGTTTGTGCAAGGTAATGCAATGATTATAAAACACGCCATAACGCCTTAATAGTGTGTCTATACGCCTATTCTTATCGTTCTTATAGAGCTTTTGTTTGTAGGTTATCAACATAACTTTTCCATTTTTCTTTTTGCTTAGGGCGGTTGCTGTTTGGTTGGTTTTCAATGTATTGTTTGACAACATTCAAAGGCGCACCCCCCACTGTTGAAATGAAACAGGAATTGGTCCATAAAGTAGGTAGTTTTGTCTTTAAGTGGTTAAATTCTTGTCTTAATATCCTACTGCTACGACCTTTAGCGGTTTTAATGAACTTCATCACTCCAAAGCTTGGATCAATGTCAGCTAAAATGTGGATATGGTCTTTATCGGTTTGCATCTCTATGATTTCTACTCTTAATTCTTTAGCCACTTCTTGAATGATTTCTTTCAATCTCATTTCTACAGCTCCCACTAAGACCTTACGCCTGTATTTAGGACACCACACGATATGGATGATTTTGTCAAGTGGTTTTATGAACACATTGTTTTGACTAGGATCATTTGTTTTGAGCAAGACAGCGCGATGCAAATCTTTCAAGTGTTAAACGACAGAGGCCAACCCTTAAGCCCTATTGATATTTTAAAATCCAGTTTGATGCAAGAAATCAAGCAAGATAGTGAAAAGCGTAAGGATTTTATAACCACTTGGGACAAATTGGTTGAAGCTTGCAAGAGCGTTGAAGGCATAGATATTGATTTGGAAGACTTCTTTAATATGTATTTAGAATACGCTGATCCTAGTTCTTCTAAAAAGAGAGCCGATAAGGGATTAAAAAAGGTGTTCAAAGACAGCAAAAAAGACGCTTGCGAGTTCATTTATGATGTGAGTGCTTTTATGAAATCTTATACCGATTTGTTAAAAAAACCAGACCGATACATTTATTTATTAAGATACCTTCCCTCCAGATTTTGGGCTAGTATTTTAACGACAGCCCTTTATGTCAAATACCCTGATTTTGACTCTTTGAAAAAGCTTTTGGTGTCTTATTATTATCAAACTTGGATTGCAGGAGGCACGATCACGCGCATCAAGCAAACGAGCATCAACATTATCAAAAATGTTAAAAACAATAAAGACATTGAAACCATTCAAGAGCTTATATTGGATAATATAGAATTTCATAACACCTTTAACCAATACCACTATAACTTATGGGATAGCTCTTCTGTTTATCCTAGCAAATGGTTACGCCCTGTCTTAGCCCTAGCTAATTATTTTATGACAGATGAAGAGAAGCCCCATTTTATCGCTATGGATGCCGAAACCCAAGTGGAGCATATTTTACCCCAAAATCCCAAAAAGGGCAGTCAGTGGAATGCGGATTTTGATAAAGAAAAAAGAGAAGAATGGGTAAATAATATCGCGAATTTAACCCTTTTAAAGCGTAAAAAGAACGCAAAAGCCTTAAATGGGGATTTTGATGAAAAAAGAAAAATTTATGGTGGCAAAGACCCAAGCAAAGTGATTAGCTGTTATGACATCACTAAAGAATTGTATAGCGACTATAGGAAGTGGGACAAGAAATCTCTCCAAAAGCGACACGACTTTTTGTATGAAATTATCGCGCCTATTTTACACATAGAAGGGCAAGAAGAGGAATATGAAGATGATTTTGATCTAGAATGATTGAAAATCATCAAGCATAAAAACAACAAAGGGGATAATCAATGCCTAAAAAAGAGCTATTAAAGATGTCAAAGAAAAGGATTTTTAAAGACTTCTTAAAAGAAGCCAAGCGCCATCGCCCCATTGTTTTCTATACAGATAACGATTGTGATGGCATGTTAGCTGGCAGCGTTTTAATGTCTATGTGTTACAGATTGGGTATTAAAGATTTCTTTTTCTTTAGCCCCTTAAGGAATGCGCATGGCTATGGTTTCACTGATTTAGCCCTAAACGATTTATTGTCTCAACCTTGTATCTTTAACCCTAAAACCAATCAATTAGTCCGCCTAGATCACATTAAAAACCAATTCCAAAAAAACCCCCTATTGTTTAGCGCTGACTTGGGGGCGGATTTGGCCGCTAACACCAAATTGCAAGAAATCTTATTAGAGCATTTTGAACAATGCATCATCACAGACCACCATAAGAGTTTTGAAGTTGATTGGATTGATGGAAATAAAATCGCCTACATTAACCTGAATGATGAAAAAGACGCTAACTATTATAGTGGGGCTTTCACAAGCGCTTTAGTGTTTAGTCAAATCTTTCAAATACAAACCACTCCTTTAGAAGAAGAATTGATCGCTATCACGCTTTTAAGCGATCGCATTGATTTAGATAATGGGGATAATTTGGATATGGTTTTGAATTTAGCGCAAGCTAAACTGATCATTGAAACGCCTAGGGAAGTGCTAAAAAATGCGGAATTATCGCAAATTGAAGAAATATTGACCGGCTGTATTTTTAATGGTGCTTACCGCTTTCAAAACGATCTTAAGAAAGGGCAATAGACATGAAAATTTTAAGCAAAATTAAAACCACAACAAGGAGGAACAAGCCATGCCAAAAAAATAAAAAACACTAAAAAACATTGAACGACCGATTATAGCGGAATTTAAAACAAATTTTTACCAAGGAGTATTTTATGGGTTTTCAAAATGAAAATAAATTAAAAGTAGGGGCGTTAGTCAAAGCCACCATCAATAACAAAGTGGTGGAAGCTAAAGTCATTAGCATTGGGTTCAATCGTGTAACCTTAAGGACAGATAAAGGTCAGCAAGGCTCTTATGTTTTCAATAGCGACAAGTTCTTAAAATAGTTCAATAAAGTTCCATTGACAGAGCATATGAGACTTCACGCTGAAAATAAGCAAGATAGCGCCGATGATTTGTTAAAAGGGATTAAAGTGGTAACTAGCGGACCAAGTGTTAAGGAAAGGACTTCTACTCCTAAAGAGCCGAAAGAAAGCAAATTTAAGTTGGATTTTGATTTTGATGACAAAACAACTTCTTCTTTTGCGGTTATGATGGAGGCTTATTCTAACGAGGAGCGTAAAAAAAGACTAGGCACATTGTTTGCTCCAATGAGTTATGAGGGACGAGGGTTTCAATTTAGTTTAATCGTTATTCACGCTCTTTCTTTTATGGCGGATTTGAAGCATCATAGCGACCATGAGTTTAACACTATGATTGAAAACAGAAATGTTGATGACGCGTTCTTTGACACTTTTGATGATATGCTTATGGGCGATGTTACTTTATTCTGTAAGGTGATTGAAACTTATGCGAAAAAAATGAAACGACCCGATGGTAGTTATGGTGTTACTTTGGAAGAGTGGGCGAGATTTTTACCTAAAAATCAAAAAGAGGCAAAATTTGTCGCTCAACTCTTATGCGATGGCGGTATCAATAAGTATGATTTAAGTTGTGCGGGCTTAACTGCTAACTTATTAGTCGATAATCTTTGGTCTTATGGACTACGAGATGAGGACTATGATGATGAGGGTAATGTTATCGAGCCTGAAAACGAGGCGGAGGGTGAAAACTAAACCCCCCCTTGTGGGGTCTCCTTTTTTAATCTCTCTTTTATTCTCTTTTATTTTTCTTTTTCCATTCCCTCCCTAATCTGTCCATTTAATTTTGTTTAAAATATATTATGTGTATAATTATAAGAAATTCACTCAAAGGTAGTGCCGTGCTTATAAACGCTGTCATAGAAAAAGATGAGAATGGGTATTTTGCTTTTGTCCCCTTTCTAAAAGGCTGTGTATCACAAGGGAAAAGTTATGAAGAAGCCTTAAGAAATATTAAAGAAGCCATAGAGCTTTATTTGGGAGATTTAGAAGCCGATGAGTTAGCTTTTCTTTCTAAGAAAAATTCTGTAATAGCACCCATTGAGATAGCTTTTGCCTGAATTGCCACGACTCACAGCTAAAGAAGCAGAGAAGCTATTATTGCAGAATGGATTTGTTTTCTCTAGGCAAAAAGGCAGCCATAGAATTTATGTGAAAGATAAAATCAGGCAGGTTTTGCCTTTTCATTCTGGCGAAATCTTGCACCCTAAAATAGTGAAAGAAATCATGGAAAATATCCTTAAATGAAATCTCAAAGAAGTCTTAAAGATCTTAAACAATATAAAAACCCAACAAAAAGCGTTTTTAGTGGGTTTTTGCGTTTAAGAAATCGTGCGCAAATACCCGTTTTCGCTCAGCATGACATACAAGCGCCCCATGATTTCTTTCTTTTCTTCCATGTCCAGTTGGTTGTTGTCTTCAATTTTTTGTTTTAAAAGGCGCTCGATCTCTTTAGTGTCATAGTCTAAATCATCTAGCACATCTAAAATCGTTTGGGCTTCGCAAATATCTTCCACTTCATAATCGCCTTTTTCATCAAAAACCACGCTAAATTCCGTAGGGTGCGTGAATAAATTGTGTTTCATGCCTAAAACTTCTTGATACGCTCCCACTAAAAAGAACGCTAAAAAGTATTCTTCTTCATCTATATCTATATCGTGCAAAAACAAGGGCTTTGTGGAATCAAAAGCGATTTCCCCATCGCTATCGCAAGTAATATCCCACAAGCTCGCACTCCTGGTGGGCTTTTCATCTAATTTATTCAAGGGCATGACCGGGAAATTCTGTCTCAAGCCCCAATAATCCGGCAAGCTTTGGAAAAACGAGCAATTCAATAAATAGCGCTCTTGGACCTGCTCTTGAATGCGTAAAATATCGTTATGATCCTTAACATAAAGCAATTGCACCGCTTTTTTGACGATCAAATGGGCTAAAACTTCAGTATTGCTCCTGTCAATCAAATCAATATAACCCAGATCAAAAAGCGTGAATAGCGACTCGGTGTGATCAAAACTATCATGCAAGTATTCAATGGCGTTTTTTTCATTGATATTAGCGAGCAAGTCTAGCATTTCATCAATCAAGGGGGGGTTATTATTTTCTTTGATTTTTAGGGATTTTTCATTGTATTCATGCGAAAACAATTCTAACACCGGGGCCACTAAAACGGCATGGTTAGCGGAAATATAACGGCCTGATTCAATGAAAATATCCGGCTCTATTTCCTGCTTATTTTTCACAATTTCTCTCAATAAAAACACCACATCAGCGCTGAATTCCTCTAAAGTGTAGTTCTTGTCTTGGTGGTGCTTGTGTTGGGTGTACTCTACGGCTAACCCCCCTCCAATATTCACGCTATTAAGATTTTTAGCACCCATTTTACGCAATTCTGCATACAAGTTACCCGCTTCTCTTAAAGCCTTTTTTAAGGGCGAAATATCGCTGATTTGAGAGCCTATGTGGAAATGTATCATATGGAAATGCTCTAACAAGTCGTTTTCTTCTAAAAGGCGCATCGCTTCTAAAACTTCAGTGCTGCTAAGACCAAATTTAGAATTGATCCCCCCACTCTTTGCCCAAACGCCAGTGCCAGTGCTGTGCAAACGGATGCGAATGCCAATTTTAGGGCAGGCTAAAAACTCGTTTTGTTTAGCCACGGCGATAATGGTTTTTAACTCATTCAAACCCTCAATGGTTAAAGTGATTTCATGCTGCATGCTTTTAGCGATAAAGCCAAGCTCAATCATTTCTTTGTCTTTAAAGCCATTCACGGTGATAGGGGCTGTGGGGTTAGTGTAACTCATTGCGATGATGAGTTCAGACTTGCTCCCGGCCTCTAAGCCGTAATTCAAACCTTTAGCCCCTTGCACTAAAGGGAAAACAAACGAGGGCATTTGATTGACTTTTAAAGGGAAAACCGCCTTAAAAGCCCCGCTGTATTGATACTCTTTAATCGCTGAAGAAAACGCATCAAACAGGCTTTTGATTTGTTTTTGCACCAAATGAGGGAATCGCACCAACAAAGGCCCTCTATAGCCCTTATCGCGCACGCTTTGAACGATTTCTAAAAGCGAGGGGTTTTTGCCATGGCAAACTTTAACCAAGCCTTTTTCTATTTTAAATTCGTTATTGCTCCAAAATTTAATCCCATAATCATGGACTTCTTGCATTTTTTATCCTTTTGTTACGATAAGGTTTTAAAGAGATGGGGGTTATTTTTAAAATCTCTGATCGCTTCTTCATAAACTTTTTCAATTTGAATGACTGAATTTTCTAAAGTGTAATTTAAAGCGCTTTTAGCGTATTCGTTTTGCATCCTTTCTCTTTCAAGCTTGTTTTCTAACCACCAGTCTATTTTAGCGCTCAAATCTTTAGCGTTATTAGGCTCAAATAGCGATCGTTCATCTAGTGCAAATTGCCTAGTCGCGCTTAAAGGGCTATTGGCGATAATAGGCACAATCCCCACGCTAATAGCCTCTAAACACGCAATCGCTTCGCTTTCCACATTGGCTGTGTGCACATAAAGGGTGCAAGTTTTTAAAATCTCTAACAATTCATTGGAATTGACAAACCCAAATTCCGTTTTTACGCCTAGTTTTTGGGCTAAAAGTTTGATTTTTTTCTCATCAGGCCCTTTGCCTTTGAGCAATAATACAATATCTTGTTTGTATTTGCTTAAAGCAACCGCTTGGATTAAAACGCTTTGATTTTTTTCATTAGAATAGCGCCCTACCATAGCGATTTTAAAGGGTGTGGTGTCAAAAAGGCTTTTTTGCGGATGTTCAAATCTAAACATGGGATCAAAGCCGTTAGAAATAGCGTATTTTTTCCCTCCATAGTTGTATTTTTCTAATTCTTCTACAATGAATTTTGATGGGCAATGGATATGGTGGATATAGCGGTAATGCGAAGATTTAAACCACGAAAAAAGCATCATGTTAAACCAAGAAAACCACCCCAATTTCATGTTATAAGAAATATGTTCTGGCTGTAAATGGAAAGAGCCAATATAAGGCACTTGCATTTCTCGCGCAATTTTTACGGCTGTTTTTTCTAGCAAAAAAGGCAAATAAGTATGGATCATATCCGCTCCCTTAAAGGCCTTTCTTAAGATTTTTTCATCCGGTTTAGCAAAAAGAATGTGTTGTTTGTGTGAAATTTCTGTAACTAGGGGGATATAGCGCTCTTTAAGGTTGTAATACCCCTCTTCTTCACTCCCTAAATTATCCACATAAGGGGCAACCACTCTCATCACATGCCCTCTTTTTTTCAGCGCTTCAAAAAAACGAAACGCCGTCATAGAAGTGCCATTACTGGTGTCTTTAAAGCTATCCACGACTAAAACAATAACCATTTAACTACTCTTCTTTAAAATTGAATTTGAAAGGCTTTTTATCAAACACCACGATTTCTATCATTCCCTCTAAAACCTGAATGTCTAACACAAACGCCTCTATTTTTATTTCAGCTTTTTTCACGCCATCTTGAATTACTTGCGCCTTAATGAGCGCTTCTTGATTCAATTCTAGGGGGGCATAAAAATTGATGTTATTAGAAACCACCACGCTGTGTCTTTTATTCAATGCGCACAAGGCCGCATAATTGCACGCAATAAGCATAAACCCGGCATGCACAAAATTTTCTTCATACACCATGCTTTCATTGCCCTTGAAACGCGCATGGGCTATATCTTTTTCTAAAACGACCAATTCAGTGCCAACGCTTGGTTTGAAATTCTTACAAGTTTCCAAAGAGTCATAATCCACACGAACGATTGATTCTTGCACTATCTTAATCCTTTTTAAACTAACGCTTGCTTGGTTTAAGCATTTTAAAATACCCCCTTAAAGGAGCGTCATACCCCTCTAAAGTTTTAGAGGGATCTGTCTTATCCAAAAAATCTTCCAAACTCTGCCCCAAAATAAAATCCGTTTTACGCTGCTCTTTAGGCGTGGTCTTTAAAACGCTAAGAATTTCAAAATTTTCAAACCCTACCCTTTCGCACCACCCTTTTAAAGCGCTAACACTGGGGATAAAATAAACATTTTTCATTTTAGCGTAAGTTTTTTTAGGGCAAAGAGCGATGTCTAAGGGCGAATCAATAATTAAAGTATCCAACACCAACTCCCCATTTATCTTTAAAGCATGATACAAGGCTTTTAAAGCCTCTAGCGGGCTTTTTCTATGGTATAGCACCCCTAAGCAAAAAATGACATCAAAAGCGTTAGGGTATTTTTCATGCAAATCCTCTACCCCTAAAGACTCGTAAATGATTTTTTTTTCTTTATCAAAAAAGGGGGCTAAAAATTCAAATTGTTTTTTGACTAAAACGCCCGGATCAAACCCCACCAAGCTTTTAGGCCCATGTTCTAGCATTTTAAACAAGTAATAGCCATTATTGCAACCCACATCAGCCACAACCTTATCTTTTAAAGGAGTGGCGTTTTTGACCAAATCCCATTTAATAGAGCTATCCCATTCGCTATCAATCTTAATTTGAGAAATTTCAAAAGGGCCTTTACGCCATGGCCTTAACGCCATGATTTCTTCTAAAAGGGTTTTTGGATTGAGATTATCGTTACAAATGAGCATGACTTACCATAGCGTGGGGGTTTTTTTAAAAAAGGGGGGGTTTAGAAGGGATTCTAAATGATGAGAGCTAATCCCATAAATAAAAGCGAAATTAAACGCTAAATTTTTTAATTGCTCTTTTAAGTTGTTTTGGGTGGTGTAAAAATAAGGGTTGGTTTTTTTAAAGAAAGCCGCGCTGTTTTTACGGCAAAACACGACAATTTTCCCCCACGATAAAGTTTCAAGGGCTTTTTGAAGCATCATTTCAAACAATTCTTTTGAAGTCTCAGCGACAATCACCCTCGCCGTTGCGCCATAAGGGGCTATTTCTAGATTCTTATTCACAAAAAAGGGTTTGCAATGATCTAAAGGGTATTCTTTTTTGCCCAAAAGATTCAAATCAAACGCAATTTGTAATTTCTCGCACAATTGAATGACCCTTTTTAAAGGCTCTAAAAAGATGCATGGCATTTTTAATTCGTATTCTTGTTTTTCATAGACTAAAGCACTGCAAAAAAACGATTGGTTGAGAACGATTAAACGGCTTTCTTTTAAATCTTCTTTCAAGCGCTCTTGCTTATAAAACAAATGAAGCCATTCCAATTTATCAAAAAAGGCTATTTTACACCCCTCTATAATGAATAAATCTTCAAGGCTCTCTTTCAAGCACCACACAAAATCGCTCACCATGATTTTAGAAGCGATCTCTAATTCCATAGGGCTTAACAGCGCTCCAACCACGCGCTCATTCAATAAGCAAAATTTAAACAAATGATTCAAAGAATGCTCTATATCTTTAAGCTTGATCCATGCCACATCCCTATCGCTTAAAGGGTATTCTCCTGCGTATAAAATCCCATAAGCCCCTAACTCTAAAGCTTTAGGAATGAGAGTGTGATCTTTAGCGACAAATAAAGAGCCTTTTTGGACTTTGTTTAAAGACAAAACAATAGAATTAAAATAGCTGATTGAGGGCGTGTTTTGCAATTCGCCCAAACTCAATTCTACGGCTTCATTCACCCCTAATCGCATTTAGCTAATCAAACTTCCTGCAATTTTTTCTCTGGTAGGGCTAATTAAAGCCAAATTATCGCTATCTCGCACCGCTAAAATCATGCCCTCACTCATTTCACCCATAAGCTTTGCGGGTTTTAAATTAGCCACCACGCACACCATTTGACCCACCAGGCTTTCAGGCTCATAATCCAAAGCGATCCCTGAGACAATCTGCCTCAAATAACCTTCGCCTAAATCCACTTTCAAGCGCAGTAATTTATTGGATTTTTCAATCCTTTGAGCTTCTTTGATAAGCCCCACTTTAATCTCTACTTTTTTAAAATCCTCAATGCTGATATAGTTTTCTTGTTTTGGTGGAGCTTTTTCTTTTGCGTCTTTTTTTTCTTTTTCGTTTTTTTCTGGTGGGACTTCTCCCGCTTTTTCAGTCTTTTCAATTTTCTCAATTTTGGAAAATAAAGGCTCGGTGTCTTGTAAAATCATATCTTGTAGTTTTTTAGCTTTAAAAAAGCGTTCGTAATTATCAGGCGTGATTTCTGCATGAAAAGCGCTCGCTAATTTAGCCGCGCTCTTTGGCATGAACGCATAGAGTAAAAAGCTTGATTGTAAAAGCACATTTGCGATCAAACTCAATAAAGCTTCTAGTTTTTCTGATTCGTTGTTTTTGTGCAAAACCCATGGCTCTTCTCTAGCGATGAGTTTGTTTAAAAAATCATAAACATTAAACAATTCCTCTAAAGCTTTATGCAATTGCATTTTAGGCACAAAAGAATTAGCGTTATCTAAAATTTGATGCACTTTTTCTAGCTCTTTAGAATAATAAGCGGTGATTTTTGCGCTTTTTAGAGAATGATTGAAATATTTTTTAGCCATGCCTAGCAAGCGATTCAACAAATTCCCTAAATCGTTATTCAAATTCGCATTGATCCTTTCTACTAACGCTTTTTTAGAAAAATCCCCATCTTGCCCAAAAGGCACCTCACGCAATAAAAAATAGCGTAATTCCTCAATCCCATACTCCATAGCGATTTTTTGAGCGTCTAAAACATTACCCAAGCTCTTACTCATTTTCACGCCCTCTATCGTCCACCACCCATGCACGCAAAGCTGTTTGAATAGGGGCAAATTCAAACTCATCAAAAAAGCCGGCCAATAAATGGCATGGAAGCGTAAAATATCCTTACCCACAATATGCCTAGCGCATGCAAAATGCGCCATTTTATTGTCTAAATTATTCAAATACCCTAGCGCGCTCGCATAATTCAATAAAGCGTCCAGCCAAACATACACCACATGTTTAGGATCGTTCATTTTTTTAGGCAAAGGAATGCCCCATTCAAAGCTCGTGCGCGTGATAGACAGATCCAATAAACCCTGCTCAATAAAAGAAGTTACCTCATTTTTACGATAAACGGGCAAAATCGCTTCAGGGTTTTTAGCGTAAAAATCCAATAAAGGCTTCTCATACGCACTCAATCTGAAAAAATAACTCTCTTCTTCTAAAAGCGTGGTTTCTCTCAAGCAATCAGGGCATAAGACTTTATCGTTCGTATTGTCCGTTTTAGAGATCGTGCAATAACTCTCACAACTCACGCAATAATACCCGCTATAAGTGCCTTTATAAATATCCCCTTTTTCAAACATGATTTCAAAGGCGTTTTGCACGCATTTTTGATGCTCGCTGTCTGTGGTGCGGATAAAACCATCATAATCTAAATTGAAAAAATCCCACTGGTCTTTAAAAATCGCACTGATGCTATCAGCGTAAGCTTTAGGGCTTTGATTTCTCAATCTCGCACTTTGTTCGATCTTTTGCCCATGCTCATCGGTGCCGGTTAAAAAAAAGACTTCTTCGCCTTGAAGCGTGTAATACTTCTTTAAAGTATCCGCAATCAAAGTCGTATAAGCATGGCCAATATGAGGGACATCATTCACATAATAAATGGGAGTTGTGATCAGTGATTTTTGCATCTTAATAATCGTTTACCTTAAAATTGTTTAAATCTCTTAATTTTAACATGCTTTTAAAAATTTAGAGAATAGAGGTTGAATTTATGCGTATTCATGGGGTGTTTTTAGCTTAAAATTCATTATAATTGACGCTCAAAAAATTGAAAAATGAGTTAAGGAATAGACAGATGATTTCAAAATTTTTGCTCAAAAGCATGTTCAAGCAGTGGAAAAACGGCGATTATCAGGTCGTTTTTTGGGACAATAGCGTTTATAGGAATGGCGAACATTCGCCTAAATTCACCCTTAAGATCCACCGCCCCCTAAAATTTAGCGATATCAAAAAAGACATGTCTTTGACGATTGCTGAGGCTTATATGGACGGCGTGATTGATATTGAAGGCTCTATGGATGAGGTGATGCATTCTTTGTATTTGCAAACCAATTATGAGCATTTGCACAAACATGATGGCGCTAAAGCTATCCAAAAACCGATCAAAGAAAGCTCCAACATTTCTAAACATTACGATCTGGGGAATGACTTTTATTCTATCTGGCTGGATGAAACCTTAAGCTATTCATGCGCTTATTTCAAAAAAGACGATGACACCCTCCATGCTGCTCAACTCCAAAAATTAGATCACACTTTAAAAAAGCTCCATTTAAAGCCGGGCGAAAAACTGCTGGATATAGGCTGTGGCTGGGGCTATCTCTCTATAAAAGCCGCGCAAGAATACGGGGCGCAAGTGATGGGGATCACCATTTCTAGCGAGCAATACAAACAGGCTAACAAACGAGTCCAAGAGCTAGGGTTAGAGGATAAAGTAACGATCAAATTATTGAATTACCAGGATTTAGACGGACGCTTATACCGCTTTGATAAGGTGGTGAGCGTGGGCATGTTTGAGCATGTGGGTAAGGATAATTTGCCCTTTTATTTCAAAAAAGTTAAAGAAGTGTTAAAGAGAGGCGGGATGTTTTTGCTCCACTCCATTTTATGCTGTTTTGAAGGCAAGACTAACGCATGGGTGGATAAATACATCTTTCCAGGTGGCTACTTGCCCTCTTTAAGAGAAGTGATGAGCGTGATGAGCGAATGCGACTTCCACTTGCTCATGGCTGAAAGCTTACGCATCCATTACGCTAAGACTTTAGACATTTGGCGAGACAACTTCAACCACAATCTAGACCAAGTGAAAAGACTCGGCTATGACGAACGCTTTATCCGCATGTGGGATCTGTATTTAAGGACTTGTGCATCCGCCTTTAGGGTGGGGAGTGCGGATCTATTCCAATTGCTTTTAACCAACAGCGTGGATAACACTTTCCCCTTAACTAAAGAATACATCTACCAATAATTTTAGATTTTAGCCCCTTCTTTTAGGCTAACTTCTGGCAAACTCTCCACATACAAACTCTGTGATGGGAAAGCAAAACTCAAATGGTGCTTTTCCACAATCCCCATGATTTTTAACATCACATCTTCTTTGACTTCTAGCCACTCTTCCCAAACCACTGTTTTAGAAAAGCAATACACTAAAATATTGATAGAGCTGTCCGCAAACTGATCTAAAAAGACAAACAAATTATTTTTATACCCTAAAAAATCATCAATAGAAACAATATCTTTTTTAAACATGTAGCGGTAATCGCTCGCATTTTGCAAAGCACTATCGGCTCCATTAGCGATTTTAGGGTGGTTTTCTAACATTTCTTTAATGTCTTTCACGCAAAGCTGCAAAGCGCTTTGACTGGAGCTATAAGTTAAGCCTATTTCCATTTTAATACGCCTTCCCACTTTACGGCGACTCCAATTCCTAATGGGTTTTCCGGCTAATTCTGAATTAGGCACGGACAAAAGAGCGTTATCAAAGGCTCTGATCGTGGTGCGTCTTAACCCCATTTCCACCACCGTTCCCTCCACTTCACCGCACACGATCCAATCCCCTTGAGAAAACGAATTGTCTAATAATAAAATAACAGAAGCAAAAAAATTCGCCAACACATCTTTAACCGCCAAAGCCACCGCTAACCCCCCAATCCCTAAAGAAGCGATGATGGCTGAAACATTAAACCCTAGTTGTTTCAAAACCCCTAAAAGCGCGACAATAAAGATCAAAAAATACACAACTTTTAAAATCAAGTTGATCACTTCTTTTCTAAAATTGTGCGTGCTTTTGGTAGCCATATTCGTAACTAACGCTTCCCCATAGCCTTTAAAAAGCGCTATCACTAACCATGCTAAAAGCATGATATACACCGCGCCCACCCACATAGAAACTTTAGGGGGCGATGCGTTAGGGTAGTAGAAAATATCTAAAGCCACATCGCAACTAAACAGGGCTAAAAAGACAGAAACCGGCGAAACAATGCTTTTTTGCACATTGACATGCATTTTTTTATTGCGTTGCATGATTTCAAAAATCCAATCCAGCAATAAAGCTAAAAGCCAAGTGATCAACTTCCTTAAACCTAGCAATAAGGCTAAAATCGTCAAAGCAAGCGCAATCTTACTCACTTGCAAGCTATGGGCTGTGAAAGGCAAGATTTTGCTGATTTTGTTTAACACAAAATCCATATTCACTTCCATGACCAGGTTTTTAGGAAGCACTTCTTTAGGGTGGTTTTTAATGTAACGCAAGACTTCGGTATAAGTGTTCAAACGCAATTCATAATCGCTAAACATCCGCTCTAATTCATGCATTTTGACATTGTCTAAATTTTTAGGGAAAGTGTAGAGTTTGAATTGCCCTAAACGCAAAAGGAAAGCATTACTGATACTTTCCACATCTTTTTGTTCGCTAAAAATATCAATACTGCTCCTGATTTTATCTATAAAACGATACAAAATTTCATCTATCAACAAAATATCTAAAGACAATCTGTCTTTCATGAAAGTGTAGAAATCATTGCCCTTAATGCTTCTTGACAAACGCTTTTTGATTTTCTCTTGCTCTTTTAAGTTTTGATTAATATCAATACCAATTTTATCCCTTTCATTCAACACTTTAGAAGTCAAACTTTTAATCAAGTCATTCTTTTGGGTGTTATACAGAGAGATTTCAGCGCTTTTTTCAGGGTTTTTCTTGTAAGTTTCAATGACTTGATTGAGTTGGTTGATTTGATTGAGAATCAAAAACAAATCCACCGCATCTGTTTCATGCTCTTCAACCGCCCTCAAAGGATTTAAAAACAATAACAATACTAATACCCACCACAATAATAAACGCATGCAAAACCCCACTAAAACAAGATAAAATCTTTCTCATAATTTCTTGCGATTATACCAAAAATTAGGAACGCTTCACCCCATAAAGTTACCCATGCAATTTGAAAGCCCTTTTTATTTATCCCTAAAAAGCGGGCTTTAGCTCAATTGTGAGTCTCTTTTCAGATCGTTATATTGCTTGATGGCTTTGAGTATTTTTTAATTTTATGATTGGAGTTCAATTAAAAACAGAGCTTTAATTTTTAATAAATCTTGCTTTATTTAATATTTTTAATATTTTTATAGTAGGATTTCGTGCAAGTCGCAATCAAAAAGCTTTCCTTATTCGGTGCGATAAAGTCACGGATAATGCACCTATCTTTCATTCTTACATGCCTCTCATTTTTTAGGTTTTTATAACCGCTTTTATTAATGTTTCCATGTAAGATCTGTGTTTTAGAGATTCCCAACCCTATCTCTTATGATTTGGACTATTTTGATGATCAATCTTTAGAAGAAAAAACCATAAAGATGTAGTATCCTATGCCTATAAGAAAAACAAGAATTAAGAAAATGAGTAATCCCCACTCTAAAGAATCCATAACTCCTCTTTAAAGAATGTCAAAAGTGGTGCGCTTGGCAGGACTCGAACCTGCGACCTACGGCTTAGAAGGCTGTTGCTCTATCCAGCTGAGCTACAAGCGCATGATACTGGCGTTAGGTGGTGCGCCCGAAGGGAGTCGAACCCCTAACCCCCAGATCCGAAGTCTGGTGCTCTATCCAATTGAGCTACGAACGCTTACAATTCAAATAAAGAAACGACTGATATAAATTTGGTAAAACGCTTATTTTTATGAGATGGGGTGGAAGATGGGAATTGAACCCACGACCCTCAGGACCACAATCTGATGCTCTAACCGACTGAGCTACTCCCACCATTCAATGAAAGGAAGCGATATTCTACCAAAGAATTTTAAACAGAACAATAAATTATGCAAAAAAGTGGTCGGGGCGAAAGGATTCGAACCTTCGACCCCTTGGTCCCAAACCAAGTGCGCTAACCAGACTGCGCTACGCCCCGAAATTTTCACATGAAGCGTTATTATAGCTGAATTTTTTGATTTTTGAGCGTAATTTTTCAAAAATGCCGCTAAAATCAAAAGCGGCACTCAAAAATGGTATTAATCCAACTCCCCCACCCTTTTAAAAAGCTACTTTTTTAAAAACAGCTCTAAAGGATTTTTAAGCTTTTCGTTTCTTAAAAACTACTTTCGTTTTTTCATCTCGCTCGCCACTTTTTCATAATGATCCATGTGTTTTTTGCTCAATTCCCTAGAAACTTGCGCCATGACTTTATGGTAAGCCTGATTCATGATCTTTTTAATAGCTCTGTCATGGTCGGTTTCTTTAATCTTATGCACAAAAGTTTTGGGGACAAAACCTCCAGAATTGGTGCGTCGCAATTCCACTCTTTCAATCACAGCCTCAATCTTTGAAACATCAACGCCAAAACTATGGACAATATCCTCGCTACTAGGCTCAACAAAATTCAAATTCAAATACCCTGAAGACATGTCTATAACCTTTTCTTCATTAAGCACATCGCTCCCTTCTACAATATCTTCTAAAATCGCCATATTCCCATCCATGCGTAAAACAAGCAACGCTTTTTCCTTGATGTCTTGAGGGATTTCGCTAGCATCTTTGAATTGCGAAACGCTATAACCCTTCCTTTCCAAAACATTACTCAATTGAAGGGCTAAAGATTTTTCAAACTCTTTTTGATAGCTTTCAGGGATAACCTTATTGATCTCTATTTTAGGTTCGATCAAAACGACTAAATGGCTGTTTTTAGGCTCTTGCTTGCCTTTAATAGGGTAGTGGAAATGCAACTCCACTGACTCGCCCGTATTATTGTGCTGCTGCTTTGCAGGCATTCCATCAGCTAGAGCCGTATAAAACGCCCCACTCACCAATAACGATCCTAAAACTACCGCTAAACTACCTTTTTTCATTAACTTCCTTTCTTTTTTAAAATCAATTTCTAATCTTACCCAAAAAATCCCACTTTTTATCTCTATTTTTACGGATAATCATTCCCATTCAATCGTTCCTGGTGGCTTAGAGGTGATATCATACACCACTCTATTGATACCGCTCACTTCATTAGTGATACGATTAGAAACCTTTTCTAAAAAAGAATGCTCTAAAAATGAAAAGCTCGCTGTCATGCCATCGCTCGCATTTACCGCTCTTAAACAAATAGCGTTTTCATAAGTGCGATTATCCCCCATAACCCCCACAGAATTGACATTCAATAGCACGCAAAAAGCCTGCCAAACCTTGTCATACAAATTGGCCTTTTTAAGCTCTTCTATAAAAATAAAATCCGCTTCTTGCAAGCATCTGATCTTACTCTCGCTGACTTCGCCTAAAATCCTTATCGCAAGTCCAGGTCCTGGAAAGGGGTGGCGCATTAAAAAATCCTGGCTAATGCCCAATTCTTTACCCAACAAACGCACCTCATCTTTAAACAATTCCCTTAAAGGCTCTATGAGTTTAAAGTCCATCCATTCAGGCAGTCCGCCCACATTATGGTGGGTTTTGATCACTTTTGAAGGCCCTTTAACGCTCACGGATTCAATCACATCAGGGTATAAAGTGCCTTGGGCTAAAAACTCAATTTTGCCTTTTAAATGGTGCCTCTTGGCTTCTTTTTCAAACACTTCAATAAAGGTTTCACCGATGATTTTTCGCTTCAATTCAGGCTCGCTCACGCCCTTTAATTTAGACAAAAAGATTTCTTTAGCGTCTATCGTGTTTAAAGGGATTTGCAAGTCTTTAAACATCGCTTGCACCCTTTCTTTTTCATTTTTACGCAACAAGCCATGATCCACAAAAACAGCGATCAAATTATCCTTAATGGCTCTGTATAATAGCGTAGCGACCACCGTAGAATCCACGCCCCCACTCACTGCGCACAAAACCTTATCGTTAGCAATTTTTTCTTTCAATCGCGCCATTTCTCTTTGAGCGAAATGCTGCATCCCCCAAGTTTTTTCACAGCCACAAACCAAAAGGGCAAAATTTTCTAAAATCTTACCCCCTTCTTCGCTTTGAATGACTTCTGGGTGGAATTGCAAGCCAAAAATCTTGCCGTTTTCAATCGTGCAATGGGGGGAATTAGGACTTTTTGCAAGGGTAGTGAAGCCTTTAGGCAATTCTATGACTTTATCCATATGGCTCATCCACACAAGGCTTTTGGTTTTCACGCCTTCAAAAATCACAGAATCTTGAGTGATTTCTAAAACAGCCTTACCAAATTCTTGCTCGTTCGCACAAGCCACTACCCCCCCAAAAAAATCCACCAAATACTGCATGCCGTAGCAAATCCCTAAAATCGGCAAATCCAAATCAAAGATTTTCTCGCTAGGCTTGTAAGCGTCTTTAGCATACACGCTCGCTGGCCCCCCACTCAAAATCAAACCTTTAGGGGCTTTTTTTTGAATGTTTTCTATGCTTTCAAAAAAAGGGATTATTTCTGCATAAATCCCGCTCTCTCTCAATCTTCTAGCAATCAGCTGTGTGTATTGGCTCCCAAAATCTAATACTAAAATCATCGCTCATTCTTTATCTTTGCTTGTGTTTTATCATACTGGCTCTTATAATCCACTCTGTAGTTCTCAGCTAACTCAGGCACTTTTTGCACAAACCAGCGTTCTAATTTTTCTAATTCGTATCTGTAATTTCCACCTTTTGAGCAATATTGAGTATCAATCAGCGAAAACGCATAGAGCGTCTTACTTTCTTTAGACTGGAATAAAAACTCCTTATGGAATAGCGCTTTTTCAGGCATGCCGCTCATCAGAGTCTCAGGCAATAAAAAAGCGTCAAAATCACAAAGCACTTTTTTACTCAACTTATTGCTTTTGGTGAAAACAAAAACGATCTCTTTTCTCATGTCTTGTTTAAAAGCTAATGAAAGCACATTCAAAAAGGGCGGGGTTAAACTTTTATCCACCCTAACCTTAAAGGCTTTGGAATCCCCTAATAAGACCCCCATAGATAAAGCTAATCCCACGCAACATTTCAAACTCGTTTGAAAAATATTCATCTTTTATCCTTATAAGCATCAATATTGAAAACAGAAATTAAACGCATTGATTGGGTATTATAATATAAAAATTGAGAATTACGCTTTAGCTTGGCTAGCACTCAAGTCTTTAGCGCTTAAGTCTTTCTAAAACACTCTCGTGCTAGTATTTTCACTCCTTTTAAGCCCCAATAATGCTTGGTGTTGAAATGGAATGATAGGGCTTGACTAATTCATACCTTCTGAGTTTTCTGATATTAACTAAGGCGGTATTGGCTGAAATGGCTTGTGTCATGCTGCTTGTGGGGCGTAAAGAAGTGAGCGTATTCACATGCCCTGCATTGCATCGTGGGTTTCTAAACCCCCCACATCTTCTGGGTCATACCACGCCCCTTTTTGGATACTCAAAACCCCTTGACGGATATTCTTAGTTACAAACGCCCCTGCCAACAACCTCCCTCTAGCGTTAAACACTTCTACAATTTCACCATGCCTAATGCCTAATTTATTAGCGTCTCGTTCGTTGATCATCACAGGCTCTCTGCCTTGAATTTTATACACATTCCTAACCCAAGTGTTATCAAGCTGTGAATTGACACGGTATTTTGGGTGCGGAGAGATTAAATGGAACGGATAAGTCTCAGCCATTTTAGAGCCTAGCCACTCAGCTGGCTCAAACCAAGTTGGATGCCCTTTAAAATCAGCCAGTTTAAAATCCGCGCATTTTTGAGAAAAAATTTGAATTTTCCCGCTCTCTGTATCTAGCTTGTTAGCGATAGGGTCTTGCCTGAATTTCGCATGACGCACAAACTTTCTCGCATTTTCAGGGATTTCAAACTCCACAAAGCCATCCCTCCAAAACTGATCAAACGATTTCAAAGTAGGGCCATCGCTTTTTTCATAAAGGCTCTTAATCCATTCCATGTAACTCTTAGATTCAGTGAATTTCTGCTCTGTTTCATTGCCACCAATGCGTAAAGCGAGCTGTCTGAAAATCTCATAATCGTCTTTGGATTCATAAACAGGCTCTATTACCTTACGCATGGCATAAATCACATTCTTAGAATAGCTCCCTCCAAAAGTAATATCATCTCTTTCCATAGTGCTAGTGGAAGCAAAGACAATATCAGCAAATTTCGCTGTAGGCGTCCACCAAGGCTCATGCACGATCACGCAATCTAAGGTCCTTAAAGCACGAATCAGCTCGTTTGTATCAGCTTCATGCCCTAACAAATCCGTCCCGCAATTGTAGATCATTTTGATTTTAGGTAATTTGAGTTTTTTACCCATAAAATCAATTTCTTTATCCGGATTCAAAATCGCTTCAGAAACTCTAGATGCTGGAATAACGCTTTTTACAGAATTATGCCCTTGCGAAATCATAGGAACAATTCTTGCCCCAGAGCTCGCTTGAGCGTTTCCTCCATAATGCATAGAAAAGCCAAAGCCCCCACCCGATAAGCCCACTTGACCAATCATACTAGCTAAAACAATTAACGCCCAATCCGGTTGCTCGCCATGCTGAGCTCTTTGCATGGCCCAATTACCCGCTAAAAAAGTGCGCTTAGAGACAAATAAATCCGCTAATTCTTTGATTTTTTCTGCGCTCACTCCAGTGATTTGAGACGCCCATTCTAAAGTCTTAGGCACCTTATCGCTCTCTCCTAGCAAATAGGGTAAAAATTTATCAAAACCATCAGTGTATTTAGCGATAAACTCTTTATCGTATTGATTGCTTGTATAAAGATAATACATCATGCCTAGCATTAACGCTACGTCAGTGTTAGGGCGAATGGGTATCCATTCAGCGTTAAAGGCTTGAGCGGTTTCGGTATAAATGGGATCAATACTAATGAATTTAATACCGGCTCTTTTATACTTTAGGGTAGTAGCTGTCATTGACATGGTTTGGCACAAAATAATCAATGCGGTTGCACTTGAATAAATCCGCCCCCCACATGACATACACCTTACAATTTTCAATCATCTCTTCATGCGTGGTTTGTTGCGAATAAACTTCCATATCCCCTACAATCATAGGGTTTATTCTTGCGGCCGTGCCATTACTATATTCCCCATCAGTGCCAATAGCCCCCCCTAAAGTCGTGTTAAAAAAACGCCATGCTAAATGATGACAACGATGCAAACTGCCCGCATGCCCCCAACCACCATAACTGGCATTATAGATGTTTTCTTTAGGGATTTCTTTAAGCTTTTTAGCCGCTAAATCCAACGCCACATTCCAACTCACGCGCACAAACTCTTCTCTCCCTCGCAATTCTTTGTGGTTTTTTTGTTTTCTAAAAAGCTCTTACGCACGCAAGGATACTTCACCCTACTATCTGAATACACCCTATCTGCCATCGCTTTTAACATCATAGTAGGGTTATAATCGCTCTTTTGAGGGACAATATCTTTAACCACTCCATTTTGAACCTTTGCGATAAAGGGGCCAAAATGCGTTGCATGCGGAATGGATTCTACTTTTTCAAAAACACCAACAGCTTCAAAACATTAGCGCTAGCGAGCGCGAGTGGGATTTTTGTTAGGATACTTCTGCGTGAAACGGACATGGTTCTCCTTCAAGCTTGCATTCTGTTAAAACACCCCAAATTCTAACACATATTCACCTAAAATTACCGCTAATAAGCCCTCAGCATGGGCGTTAATTGAAAACTACTTTTTATTCACGCTGCTCATGTCAGCGACTTTCCCCCACATCAAGCGGTATTTCCTCTTCATAAATTCAATTTCTTCCCTCGCTTGATTGAGTTCATCGCGCAAAAGATCAATGGTTTTTTTATCTTCTTCATAGACTTCTTGCATAGAGATTAAAGCGTCTTTTAAAAACATGTTTTCATTTTTAAAGGCTGAAATCGTTTCATCTTTAGCGCTAATGACTTTATCATGCAAATTTAAAATCGTGTTAATGGTCTTTTCCACAAACACAGGCTCTAAAGAACGCCCGTTCATATCCATAGAAATCAAATTATTTTCTACCTTTTTGATTAAAGCGTTTGTCCCGCTGCTCGCATCAATTAAAAGCTTGTTGTCGCTTATTTTGCTTTTAATTTTACCGATATTCACTAATTCTAAGATCCTTTCTTTAGGAAGCCCTGAAAGGCGGCTAAACTCTTCTAATTCAATCCATGCTAAAGCGCTCAAATCTTCTAAAACCACCGGCTCTTTAGACTCTCGCTCTCTATCCTCTATCTCTTGCTCATTTTGTTGCACCGCTTGCGCTTTATTCAAATCTAAAATATCCAAATTTTTCCTTAAAAATAGTTTTAGCTTAACGCAATTTTTTAACCGCTTTTTTCAAGCTGTCTAGCAAATAATCAATATCATTTATAGAATGCGTGAAGTGCAAGCTCACTCTAAGCCATCCGGGTTTGGTGTTAAAATCGCTTGACTTTTGAGCGTTAAGATTCAATAAATCATGCCCATAAGGCCCCGCGCAAGAGCAACCTGCCCGGGTTTCAATAGCGTATTCATAGCTTAAAACCCTCGCTAAATCATAGGGCGAAATCCCTCCAATATTAAAAGCCACTACCCCCACACGACTCGCTGTTAAATTCCCATAGATATTAATAGCGGGCAAGTCTTTTAAGCCATGCATGAGCACTCTTAAAAGGTTGTTTTCTTTCTTGTGGATAAAATCCAAACCGCATTCATCTCTTAATTGATACGCTAGAGCGCTCCTGTAAAATTGCAACAATCCTGGCGTGCCAAACTCCTCCCTCAAAGGCAATTCATCAATAAATTCATGCCGTGTGCAATTAGCGTATTTAATCACGCCCCCTGCACTAAAACTCGGGGCGATTTGCGTGTCAATCAAATCTTTAGAAATGCCTAAAAGACCGCACCCTCCAATGCCCCCTAAAAGCTTATGAGGCGCATAAAAACCGGTTTGGTATTTGCAATCTTTAGGGTTAGCATGCGCGCTAAAATTCGCTAAATCCAAAGCCAAAGCGGCCTTATATTTCTCACACAATGATGAAACTTCTTTTAAAGGCGTAAGCAGTCCGGTTACATTAGAAGCCGCGCTCATAGAAACCAAGCTGTTAGGGGATTTTTTTAAAATTTGCTCTAAAATTTCTAAATCCAATAAGCCATGTTTATTTAAAGGGATACGCACCACTTCACACAAGCCTTCACGCCAGCTAATTTCATTAGAATGATGCTCATAAGGCCCTACAATCACACGCTTTAAAGCCATATCTTTCAAATACGGCTCTAAATTTTTCTTCGTTTTTGAAGGGATACACACCCCTAAAATTTCTTGAAATTTCTTAATCGCTGAGCTCGCCCCATACCCCGCGCTCAAGACGCAATGATCATCGCTCAAATTTAAAGAGCACTTTAACTTTTCTTGGCACTCTTTTAAAAGCATGCCCATTAAAATCGCATGTTTAGAAGCCACAGAATGAGCGTTCGCGTAATAAGGCAGTAAAGATTTCACGCGCTTTTCCACTAAAGCGCTCGCTAAACCCGAAGCCCCCCAGTCAAAATAAGACACCCCTTTTTTTAAAATAATGCTAGATCTAACCTGCTCTAAAGGGCTCTCATTAGGATTGAGTAAGGGGGCAAAACTCCTATTTAAAAACGCTTGCACAAAATACCACCAACGCTTTTAATGTTTATCCCCGCTTAAAATATGAAAATGCAAATGCATCACCTCTTGGCCTGCGTTTTTACCCACATTGGTTAAAAGCTTGTAGCCCTTTTCTTTGATGCCTAATTTTTCCACCACTTCAAAAATAAAACTTGTCATTTGCGCCATAAGCTCTGGGGTGATGCCATTAAAATCCTGAATGCTTTGTTTGGGGATCACTAACGCATGCACTTTAGCTTTAGGGTTAATGTCATAAAAGGATAAAAAACGCTCATTTTCTAAAATCTTAGAACAAGGGATTTCGCCTTGGATTATTTTTTCAAACACATTCATGCTTTTTTGCTCCCTTTTAAGGTTTTTCTTTTATTAAAGTTGTATTATAGCTTTTTAAAAATAAAATATAAGGATCGTTATTGCACACCTTAATAGAGCGATTAGAAAAGGTTACTAATAGCAAAGAGTTAGAAGAAGTGCGCTTGAGTGCTTTGGGTAAAAAAGGGGTTTTTGCGGATAAATTCAACCAGCTCAAAAATCTCAACGGCGAAGAAAAAAACGCCTTTGCTAAAGAAATCCACCATTATAAACAAGCGTTTGAAAAGGCCTTTGAGTTGAAAAAAAAGGCGATTTTAGAGCTTGAATTAGAAGAACGCTTGAAAAAAGAAAAAATTGATGTGAGTTTGTTTAACGCTATTAAAACAAGCTCTTCTCACCCTTTAAATCACACTAAAAATAAAATCATTGAATTTTTTACCCCATTAGGATACAAGCTTGAAATCGGCTCTTTGGTGGAAGATGATTTCCATAATTTCAGCGCTTTAAACTTGCCCCCCTACCATCCTGCAAGGGACATGCAAGACACTTTTTATTTTAAAGATCACAAGCTTTTAAGGACCCACACTTCGCCCGTTCAAATCCACACCATGCAAGAACAAACCCCACCCATTAAGATGATTTGTTTAGGCGAAACCTTTAGGCGCGATTATGATTTGACCCACACGCCCATGTTCCATCAAATTGAAGGGCTTGTCGTGGATCAAAAAGGGAATATCCGTTTCACGCACTTAAAGGGCGTGATCGAAGACTTTTTGCATTATTTCTTTGGCGGCGTGAAATTAAGGTGGCGTTCTAGCTTTTTCCCTTTCACAGAGCCAAGCGCTGAAGTGGATATTAGCTGCGTGTTTTGCAAGCAAGAAGGCTGTAGGGTTTGCTCGCACACAGGCTGGTTGGAAGTGTTGGGCTGTGGCATGGTCAATAATGCGGTGTTTGAAGCCATAGGGTATGAGAGCGTGAGCGGGTTTGCTTTTGGCATGGGGATTGAAAGATTGGCCATGCTGACTTGTCAAATCAATGATTTACGCAGTTTTTTTGAAACTGATTTAAGAGTGTTGGAGAGCTTTTAATGAAACTGAGCGTCAATGATTTGAATGTTTTTGTCAATACGCCTAAAGATATAGCCAAACTCTGTGAGGATTTGAGCTGCTTAGGTTTAGAAGTGGAAAGCTGTATCCCTTGTATCGCTCCTAAAAATGTGGTTGTGGGTAAGGTTTTAGAAAAAGCCCCCCACAAAAACGCCGAAAAACTCAGCGTGTGTCAAGTGGATGTGGGTAAAGAAGTGTTGCCAATCGTGTGTGGGGCTAAAAATGTCGCGCCAAACCAATTTGCGCCAGTCGCTTTAAACGGGGCGTTAATCGGCTCAACCACAATCGCTAAAACGGAGCTTAGGGGGGTTGAAAGCCATGGCATGATTTGCTCTAGTGCTGAATTAGGCTTCCCTAAAATCAATGATGGCATCTTGGAATTAGATGAGAGCGTTGGGGAGTTGGTTTTGGGGAAAGAATTAAACGAATACGCCCCTTTCAACACGCATGTTTTAGAAATTTCATTGACCCCCAATCGTGGGGATTGCTTGAGCGTTTTAGGTATTGCTAGAGAAATTAGCGCCTTTTATCACACGCCCCTAAAACCCATTAAGGCTTTAAATTTTACACCCAAAAGCGATTTGATCACGCTTAGCGTGGGTAAAAATATTGAATCGCATCTGGCTTATTATTTGATTTGCAACCATTCTTTAAAAACCCCTTTAAATATCAAACTTTCGCTCGCTCACAATAATGCCTTAAGCGAAAACGACCTAAACAATTTCATAGAATTTAGCGCACATTTTAGTGGGGTAATAATGAACGCTTATAGCCTGAATAAAACCCCTATGGATTTGAGCGTGAAAAACGATGAAAATAATCTTGAAAGCGTTTATATCAACCATCAAAAACGCTCCACGATCGCTATCAAGCATCAAGATCAAAAAGATTTGAGCGAGTGTTTGCTTTTAGAGGCGAGTTATATTGATCCGATTAGCCTGTCTTTAAAATTACACGCTCTAAAAGATAAAACGCTTCAAAAAGACAACGCCCTTATTTATAGGAGCGCTAGGGGGAGTAACCCTAATCTATCAGACGGCTTGAATTTTTTAAGCGCTCATTTGAAAGCCACGATTTTAGAAAGCATACAAACTGAGTATTCTTTAAAGGATCGTGCCCTTACATTCCAACTTGAAGACATTACCGAAATTTTGGGGCTTGCTGTAGAGAAAGAAAAAATTCAAAGCATTTTAAAAAATTTAGGCTTTAAAGTCAGCGTAAAAGAGCCAAACTCAAAACCCCAAATTTTAGAGGTTATTGCACCAAATTTCAGGCATGACATTAAAACGATCCAAGATATTGCTGAAGAAATTTTGCGCTTTGTAGGGATTGATAATCTAGCCTCAAAGCCCCTTAATTGTGTTAGTAGCAAAAATTCAAACCCCCATTATGACACGCACCGCTTTTTTGAAAACCTTAAACACAAGGCTCTCGCTTGCGGTTTTAAAGAAGTCATTCATTACGTGTTTTATTCTAAAGAAAAACAGCAAAAACTAGGCTTTGAAGTTTTAGAAGATCTCCTAGAATTACAAAACCCTATCACAACGGAGTTAAACACCCTGAGAACGAGCCTTGTTTGCGGGCTTTTAGACGCTAGTTTAAGGAATAAAAATTTAGGGTTTAAAAGCATCGCCCTTTATGAAAAAGGGAGCGTGTATAACGCTAAAAGAGAAGAGATCCAAAAACTAGGCTTTTTAGTAAGCGGCTTACAAAAAAAAGAAAGCTACCCTGACGCTAAGGGCAAGGCTTGGGATTTTTATTCTTTCGCTGAATGCGTTTCAAAAGTTATAGGGGATTTTAGCCTGGAAAAACTAACCGCTCAAACCCCCATTAACCACCCCTACCAGAGCGCTAAAATCATTCAAAACAATGAAAACATAGGCGTAATCGCTAAAATCCACCCTAAAGTGATCCAGGAATTAGATTTGTTTGAAAGCTATTACGCTGAGATAGATGCTTCTAAACTCAAACGCCCCGCCATGCTATTAAAACCCTTTAGCATTTACCCTAGCAGTGTGAGGGATTTGACTCTCATCATTGATGAAAACACCGCTTTTAGCAAGATTAAAAAAGCCCTAAAAGACGCTCAAATCCCTAATTTAAGCGAGATTCTACCCCTTGATATTTTTAAAGAAAGCGATAACACCATAGCCTTAAGCGTGCGTTGTGTGATCCATTCTTTAAAAAAAACCCTGAACGATGAAGAGGTCAATTCAGCCGTGCAAAAAGCGCTTGAAATTTTAGAAAAAGAATTTAACGCCCGCCTTAAAGGGTAATATAAAGGATAACATGTGATAGAGCTTGACATTAACGCTAGCGATAAATCGCTCTCACACAGAGCCGTTATTTTTAGCCTACTCGCTCAAAAGCCTTGTTTCGTGCGGAATTTTTTAATGGGAGAAGATTGTTTAAGCTCTTTGGAAATCGCTCAAAATTTAGGGGCTAAAGTGGAAAATACCGCAAAAAATTCTTTTAAAATCACACCCCCAACGACTATAAAAGAGCCCAGTAAGATTTTAAATTGCAACAATTCTGGCACCAGTATGCGTTTATACAGTGGGCTTTTAAGCGCTCAAAAAGGCCTTTTTGTTTTAAGCGGGGACAATTCCTTAAACGCACGCCCCATGAAAAGAATCATTGAGCCTTTGAAAGCTTTTGGAGCAAAAATTTTAGGGAGAGAGGATAACCATTTCGCCCCCTTAGTGATCTTAGGGAGTCCTTTAAAAGCTTGCCATTATGAAAGCCCTATCGCTTCAGCTCAAGTCAAAAGCGCTTTTATTTTAAGCGCTTTGCAAGCTCAAGGCGCAAGCGCTTATAAAGAAAGCGAGCTTAGCCGTAACCACACAGAAATCATGCTTAAAAGTTTGGGAGCTAAGATTCACAATCAAGACGGCGTTTTAACAATTTCACCCCTAGAAAAACCCCTAGAAGCTTTTGATTTTACGATAGCTAATGATCCGTCTAGCGCGTTTTTTTTCGCCCTCGCTTGCGCGATTACACCAAAAAGCCGCCTTCTTTTAAAAAATGTCTTGCTCAACCCCACTCGCATAGAAGCTTTTGAAGTGTTAAAAAAAATGGGCGCTTCCATAGAGTATGCGATTCAATCCAAAGATTTAGAAATTATTGGCGATATTTACATAGAGCATGCCCCTTTAAAAGCGATCAGTATTGATCAAAATATCGCCAGTCTTATTGATGAAATCCCCGCTTTGAGTATCGCTATGCTTTTTGCAAAAGGCAAAAGCATGGTTAAAAACGCTAAAGATTTACGGGCTAAAGAAAGCGATAGGATTAAAGCGGTTGTTTCTAATTTCAAAGCTTTAGGGATTGAGTGCGAAGAGTTTGAAGACGGGTTTTATATAGAGGGATTAGAAGATATAAGCCCATTAAAACAGCATTTTTCTAGGATTAAACCCCCCCTTATCAAAAGCTTCAATGATCACAGGATTGCGATGAGTTTTGCTGTTTTAACTTTAGCGTTGCCTTTAGAAATTGATAATTTAGAATGCGCAAACATTTCTTTCCCGCAATTCAAACACCTACTCAATCAATTCAAAAAAGGGAGTCTTAATGGAAATTAAAATGGCTAAGGATTATGGTTTTTGTTTTGGCGTCAAAAGAGCGATACAAATCGCTGAAAAAAATCAAAACAGCTTGATTTTTGGCTCGCTCATTCATAACGCTAAAGAAATCAATCGTTTGGAAAAAAACTTCAATGTGAAAATTGAAGAAGATCCTAAAAAAATCCCTAAAAATAAAAGCGTGATCATAAGAACCCATGGCATTCCTAAGCAGGATTTAGAATACTTGAAAAATAAGGGGGTCAAAATCACTGATGCGACTTGCCCGTATGTGATCAAGCCTCAACAGATTGTGGAATCCATGAGCAAAGAAGGGTATCAAATCGTGCTTTTTGGAGATATTAACCACCCTGAAGTCAAGGGCGTGATAAGCTATGCCACTAACCAAGCTCTAGTCATCAATTCGTTAGAAGAGTTGCAAGAAAAAAAGCTCCAACGAAAAGTGGCTTTAGTTTCTCAAACCACCAAACAGACCCCAAAACTCTTGCAAATCGCTTCCTATTTGGTGGAAAGATGCACTGAAGTGCGTATTTTTAACACGATTTGTAACGCAACTTCTTACAACCAAAAAGCCGCTTTGGATCTGAGTAAGGAAGTGGATATTATGATAGTCGTGGGCGGTAAAACTTCTTCAAACACCAAACAGCTCTTAAGCATCGCCAAACAGCATTGTGAAGACAGCTACTTGGTAGAAGATGAAAACGAATTAGAGTTAGCGTGGTTTAAGGATAAAAAATTGTGCGGGATTACCGCTGGGGCTTCCACGCCGGATTGGATTATAGAAAATGTCAAGCAAAAAATCAGCACGATTTAACACATTTTGAAAATTTTCTTTAAAAAAACCGCTAATTGTTAGTTTTTAAACGATTTTGTAAGCCAAAAAAGGATACAATACCCCCTAAGGATTTTATATTTATTTTATAGTAAGGCAGTCAATGAGCAAGATACCAGATGATCAGAACTTTAATGACGAGGAGGAAAACTTCGCAGAACTCTTAAAAAAAGAAGAAACCCTAGAAAAAGGCACTATCAAAGAAGGGCTAATCGTTTCCATCAATGAGAATGATGGTTATGCCATGGTGAGCGTGGGCGGTAAGACAGAAGGCCGTTTGGCTTTGAGCGAGATCACCGATGAAAAGGGGCAGTTGCTGTATCAAAAAAATGACCCCATTATCGTGCATGTGTCCGAAAAAGGTGAACACCCTAGCGTTTCCTACAAAAAGGCCATTTCCCAACAAAAGATTCAAGCCAAAATTGAAGAATTGGGCGAAAACTATGAAAACGCCATTATTGAAGGCAAGATTGTAGGCAAGAATAAAGGGGGTTATATCGTGGAGTCTCAAGGCGTGGAGTATTTTCTCTCCCGCTCGCACTCTTCTTTAAAGAATGACGCAAACCATATCGGCAAACGCATTAAAGCGTGCATCATTCGTGTGGATAAGGAAAACCATTCTATCAATATTTCTCGCAAACGATTCTTTGAAGTCAATGACAAACGACAGCTTGAAGTTTCTAAAGAATTGTTAGAAGCTACAGAGCCGGTGTTAGGGGTTGTGCGCCAGATCACCCCTTTTGGTATTTTTGTAGAAGTTAAGGGAGTTGAGGGTTTAGTCCATTATTCTGAAATCAGCCATAAAGGACCAGTAAACCCTGAAAAATACTACAAAGAGGGCGATGAAGTCTGTGTCAAAGCCATCGCTTATGATGAAGAAAAAAGACGCCTTTCACTCTCCATAAAAGCGACCATAGAAGACCCATGGGAAGAGATCCAAGACAAGCTAAAACCCGGATACGCCATTAAGGTGGTGGTGAGCAATATTGAAAATTATGGGGCGTTTGTGGATATTGGTAATGATATTGAAGGCTTTTTGCATGTTTCTGAAATCTCTTGGGATAAAAATGTCAGCCACCCTAGCAAGTATTTGAGCGTGGGGCAAGAGATTGATGTGAAAATTATTGACATTGATCCAAAAAATCGCCGTTTAAGGGTTTCTTTAAAACAACTCACTAACAAGCCTTTTGATGTTTTTGAATCTAAACACCAAGTGGGGGATGTTTTAGAAGGCAAAGTAGCGACTTTAACGGATTTTGGGGCGTTTTTGAATCTGGGTGGGGTGGATGGTTTGCTCCACAATCACGACGCTTTTTGGGATAAAGATAAAAAATGCAAAGACCACTATAAAATTGGCGATGTGATCAAAGTAAAAATCCTTAAAATCAACAAAAAAGATAAAAAGATTTCTTTGAGCGCGAAACACCTAGTTACTTCCCCTACAGAAGAATTCGCTCAAAAACATAAAACAGACAGCGTGATTCAAGGCAAAGTAGTGAGTATTAAGGATTTTGGCGTCTTCATTAACGCTGATGGCATTGATGTGCTGATTAAAAATGAAGATTTGAGCCCCTTGAAAAAAGATGAAATCAAAATAGGGCAAGAAATCACATGCGTGGTGGTTGCGATTGAAAAATCTAACAACAAGGTGCGTGCTTCTGTGCATAGGTTAGAACGCAAAAAAGAAAAAGAAGAATTGCAAGCTTTTAACACGAGCGATGATAAAATGACTTTAGGGGATATTCTTAAAGAAAAACTCTAAAGAGCGATTTTAAAAGCATGAGAATGGCATGAGATTTAAGAGTGTTGTTGCTTTTATTTCCCTAGCTGTCGCTCTTGGCGTTTTAACCTACTTGTTTTTAAGCGTTAAAGAAGAAATGCCCGCTATTTCTCATACCGATAAAAATCTCTCTCAAACAGATGCAAAAAGCCATGACATCAACCTAGAAGAAAATAGCCCTAATGAAGTCTCTCATAATGAAAAAGCCCCCCATAACGAAGAAGATCGCAATAACGCTCTTTCTCAAAACCTTGATACGCAAGAAGTTATCAATTACCCTGTTATAGAGCATCATTTTGAAATCCCTTTTGAAGAAAAAAAAAGGGAGTATTCAAAGCTTATCATTAAGGATTTAAAGGACTATCAATGGTGGTGTTTAAAAGAAATCCTCAAAAAAGAACAAATTGATTACGCTTACGATAGCACCAAAAACCAACCCAACCTCATCATCTATTTAGATGAAAACAAAAAAGAACGCTTTTTAGCTGATTTAGACTATTATAAAATACGCTATCATGCTGTTTTTTAAATTCAAAGGATAAAAATGTATCAAGTAGCCATTTGCGACCCCATTCATGCTAAAGGCATTCAAATCTTAGAAGCCCAAAAAGACATTGTCTTGCATGATTATTCCAAATGCCCCAAAAAGGAGCTTTTAGAGAAACTCATCCCCATGGATGCGCTCATCACTCGCAGCATGACCCCTATCACAAGCGATTTTTTAAAGCCCTTAACCCACTTAAAGTCCATTGTAAGAGCGGGTGTGGGAGTAGATAATATTGATTTAGAAAGTTGCTCTCAAAAAGGGATTGTCGTGATGAATATCCCTACCGCTAACACGATTGCCGCTGTGGAATTGACGATGGCGCATTTGATCAATGCGGTGCGTTCATTCCCTTGCGCGAACGATCAAATCAAACACCAAAGGTTATGGAAAAGAGAAGATTGGTATGGCACGGAATTGAAAAATAAAAAACTAGGAATCATTGGTTTTGGGAATATTGGCTCTAGGGTGGGCATTAGAGCAAAAGCTTTTGAAATGGAGGTTCTAGCCTATGATCCTTATATCCCTTCTTCAAAAGCCACTGATTTAGGGGTCATTTACACAAAAAATTTTGAAGATATTTTGCAGTGCGATGCGATCACTATCCACACCCCTAAAAATAAAGAAACCATTAACATGATAGGCGCTAAAGAGATCGAACGCATGAAAAAAGGGGTTATTTTGATCAATTGTGCTAGAGGGGGGCTTTATAATGAAGACGCTCTTTATGAAGCTTTAGAAACTAAAAAAGTGCGTTGGCTTGGCATTGATGTCTTTTCTAAAGAGCCTGGCATTCATAACAAGCTTTTAGACTTGCCTAATGTTTATGCGACCCCCCATATTGGCGCAAACACTTTAGAATCCCAAGAAGAAATTTCCAAACAAGCCGCTCAAGGGGTTATGGAATCTTTAAGGGGTTCAAGCCACCCGCATGCTTTGAATTTACCCATGCAAGCTTTTGATGCGAGTGCAAAAGCCTACTTGAATTTAGCGCAAAAACTGGGTTATTTTTCCAGTCAAATCCATAAAGGCGTGTGCCAAAAAATTGAGCTCAGTCTTTGTGGGGAGATCAACCAGTTCAAAGACGCCCTTGTCGCTTTTACGCTAGTAGGGGTGTTAAAACCTGTTGTAGGGGATAAAATCAATTACATTAACGCCCCCTTTGTGGCTAAAGAAAGAGGCATTGAGATCAAGGTTAGCCTTAAAGAAAGCGCTTCGCCCTATAAAAACATGCTCTCTTTAACTTTAAATGCAGCTAATGGCGCAATCAGCGTGAGCGGCACGGTGTTTGAAGAAGATATTTTAAAACTCACTGAGATTGATGGGTTTCATATTGATATAGAGCCAAAAGGTAAAATGCTTCTATTTAGGAATACGGATATTCCAGGCGTTATTGGGAGTGTGGGGAATGCGTTCGCTAGGCATGGCATTAATATCGCTGATTTTCGTTTGGGGCGCAACACGCAAAAAGAAGCTTTAGCACTCATTATTGTAGATGAAGAAGTTTCTTTAGAAGTTTTAGAAGAGCTTAAAAACATTCCTGCATGCTTAAGCGTTCATTATGTGGTTATTTAAGGTAGTTGGATGCGAGATTTTTTAAAGCTTTTAAAAAAACATGATGAATTAGAAATCATTGACACCCCCCTTGAAGTGGATTTGGAAATCGCTCATCTGGCGTATATAGAAGCGAAAAAGCCTGATGGAGGCAAAGCCCTTTTATTCACGCAACCCATAAGAAAAGAGCATGACCAGATCAAAACCTTTGGCATGCCTGTTTTAATGAACGCTTTTGGCTCTTTCAAGCGCTTAGATCTTTTATTAAAAACCCCTATAGAAAGCCTGCAACAACGCATGCAAGCGTTCTTGCACTTTAGTGCTCCTAAAAATTTCACTGAGGGTTTGAAAGTCTTAAAAGATTTATGGGATTTAAGACACATTTTCCCTAAAAAAACCACTCGCCCTAAAGATCTCATTATCAAGCAAGATAAAGAAGTCAATTTGTGGGATCTGCCCGTTTTAAAAACTTGGGAAAAAGATGGCGGGGCTTTTATCACCATGGGGCAAGTCTATACCCAAAGCTTGGATCATAAAAAAAAGAATTTAGGCATGTATCGTTTGCAAGTTTATGATAAAAACCATTTAGGCTTGCACTGGCAAATCCATAAAGACTCCCAACTCTTTTTCCACGAATACGCTAAGGCTAAAGTCAAAATGCCTGTCAGTATCGCTATTGGTGGGGATTTGCTCTACACATGGTGCGCGACAGCCCCCTTACCTTATGGGGTTTATGAACTCATGCTCTATGGGTTTATGAAAGGAAAAAAAGCGCAAGTAATGCCATGCTTGAGTAATTCTTTGAGCGTGCCAAGGGATTGCGATATTGTGATAGAAGGGTTTGTGGATTGCGAAAAACTAGAGCTTGAAGGGCCTTTTGGGGATCACACGGGCTATTACACCCCTATTGAGTCTTACCCTGTTTTAGAAGTCAAAACCATTAGCTATAAAAAAGATTCCATTTACTTAGCCACCGTGGTGGGTAAGCCCCCTTTAGAAGACAAATACATGGGGTATTTGACTGAGCGTTTGTTCTTGCCCTTGCTTCAAATGAACGCCCCCAATCTTATAGATTATTACATGCCGGAAAATGGGGTGTTTCATAATTTGATTTTAGCCAAAATACACACGCGCTATAACGCTCATGCCAAACAAGTCATGCATGCTTTTTGGGGTGTGGGGCAGATGAGTTTTGTCAAACATGCGATTTTTGTCAATGAAGACGCTCCCAATCTAAGAGACACCAACACTATCATTGAGTATATACTGGAAAATTTTTCTAAAGAAAAAATTCTCATCTCTCAAGGCATATGCGACGCTTTAGATCATGCAAGCCCTGAATACGCTATGGGGGGGAAACTCGGTATTGATGCGACCTCTAAAAGCAATACCCCCTACCCCACGCTTTTAAACGATAACGCCTTATTAGCGCTTTTACAAGATAAAATGCCAAATATCGTTCTTTTGAAGCAATATTACCCGCACACCCGTAACCCCATTTGCATCATCAGCGTGGAAAAGAAAGACAAAAGCGTCATTGAATTGGCTAAAAACTTGCTCGGTTTTGAAGAGCATTTACGCATTGTCATCTTTGTAGAGCATACCAGCAACGATTTAAACAACCCTTACATGCTGTTATGGCGCATCGTTAATAATATTGACGCTAAGCGTGATATCCTCATCTCTAAACATTGTTTTTTTATAGACGCTACCAATAAGGGCGTTATGGATAAACATTTTAGAGAATGGCCTGCAGAAACCAATTGTTCCATGGAAGTCATAGAAAATTTGAAAAAGAAAGGGCTTTTAAAAGATTTTGAAACTTTAAATCAAAAATTCCATCTCACGCATTCTTTCAGCACGCACAAAGAAGATCTATAAAGAAGAAGCCATAAAGAAGAATTATGTTAGATTACCGCCAAAAAATTGATACCCTCATCGCCAAAATAGAAAAGGCTCGCATCGCCTATTCAAGGCACCATATTGTCAAAATCGTGGCTGTTTCAAAAAACGCTTCCCCAGAAGCTATCCAACATTACTACAACTGCTCTCAAAGGGCTTTTGGAGAAAATAAAGTTCAAGATTTAAAAACTAAAATGCATTCTTTAGAGCATTTGCCCCTTGAATGGCACATGATAGGCTCTTTACAAGAAAATAAAATCAATGCGCTTTTGAGTTTAAAACCCACCCTTTTGCATTCTTTAGACTCTTTAAAACTCGCCCTAAAAATAGAAAAGCGTTGCGAAATATTGGGCGTCAATTTAAACGCTCTTTTACAGGTTAATAGCGCGTATGAGAAAAGTAAAAGCGGGGTGGTGCCTGAAGAAGCGCTAGAAACTTATTCTCAAATCAGTGAAACTTGTAAGCACCTCAAGCTTAAGGGGCTGATGTGTATAGGGGCTCATGCTGATGATGAAAAGAAAATTGAAAAATCCTTTATCACCACCAAAAAGCTTTTTGACCAAATAAAAAATGCGAGCGTTCTTTCAATGGGCATGAGTGATGATTTTGAATTAGCGATTGCTTGCGGGGCGAATCTTTTAAGGATTGGCTCTTTTTTATTCAAAGAGTAAGATGCTAGAAACTTATGCGCTTAAAAATGGGGCTGTTTTTATCTCTGATGCGCATTTTTTGCCTAAAAGCCCTCATTTAATCCATACGCTTCAAGAACTTTTAAGCGCCAAACCCCCACAAGTCTTTTTCATGGGCGATATTTTCCATGTTCTTGTGGGCTATTTGCCTCTAGATAAAGAGCAGCAAAAAATCATTGATTTAATCCATGCGTTAAGCGAAATTTCACAAGTCTTTTATTTTGAAGGCAACCATGATTTTTCCATGCGTTTTGTATTCAATTCCAAAGTGGTAGTTTTTGAGCGCCAAAACCAACCCGCATTATTCCAATACGATAACAAACGCTTTTTACTAGCCCATGGGGATTTATTCATCACTAAGGCGTATGAATTTTACATCACGCAGCTCACTTCCACTTGGGCTAGATTTTTTCTAACTTTTTTAAATTTTGCGAGTTTTAAAACCTTATACCCCTTTTTGAAAAAACGCATCTATCAAAAACCCGTCCGTCTTTGGGAATTAGAGCCAAAAGAATTAAAAACCTTTATTGAAAAGCGCCTAAAAGCCTATCAAAACTATATTAAAGATCTTAACCTTGATAGCATTGATGGCATTATAGAGGGGCATTTTCATCTCAAAAGCGGTGTAAAAATCCCTTTGAATGCGCCGATTTATTGCCCACTGCCCTCCTTTTATTACGAACAAAGCCTTTTTAAGGTATCATCAAGCGTTTTAGAACCATCTCAAAATAAGGACGCCTAAATCATGGCAGAAAAAACAGCTAACGATTTAAAACTAAGCGAGATAGAACTCGTGGATTTTCGTATTTATGGCATGCAAGAGGGCGTCCCTTATGAGGGGATTTATGGCATTAATGTGGCTAAAGTCCAAGAAATCATCCCCATGCCCACCCTTTTTGAATACCCCACGAATTTGGATTACATCATCGGCGTGTTTGATTTGCGCTCCACGATCATTCCGCTTATAGACTTGGCTAAATGGATAGGGATTGTCCCAGATAAAAGCAAGGAAAACGAAAAAATCGTCATTATCACTGAATTTAACAATGTTAAAATGGGCTTTTTAGTCCATTCGGCTAGGCGTATCAGGCGCATTAGTTGGAAAGATGTGGAGCCTGCATCCTTTAGCGCCTCTAATAGCATCAATAAAGAAAATATCACCGGCACGACACGCATTGAAAACGACAAAACCCTACTTATTTTGGATTTAGAAAGCATTTTAGACGATTTAAAACTTAATGAAGACGCCAAAAACACTAAAGACACCCCTAAAGAGCGTTTTGAAGGCGAAGTATTATTTTTAGACGATAGCAGAACGGCGAGAAAAACCTTAAAAAACCATTTGAGCAAATTGGGTTTTAGCATCACGGAAGCTGTGGATGGGGAAGACGGGCTGAACAAATTAGAAATGTTGTTCAAAAAATATGGGGACGATTTGAGAAAACATTTAAAATTCATTATTTCAGATGTTGAAATGCCTAAAATGGATGGCTATCATTTCTTATTCAAGCTCCAAAAAGACCCCAGGTTCGCTTATATTCCTGTGATTTTTAATTCTTCTATTTGCGACAATTATAGCGCTGAAAGGGCTAAAGAAATGGGGGCTGTGGCGTATTTAGTCAAGTTTGACGCAGAAAAATTCACCGAAGAAATTTCTAAGATTTTAGACAAGAATGCGTAATTCTTTTCATAAAATTGTAAAATACTCTTATCTCAAACGCTAAAAGGGTTTTAAATGGATGATTTGCAAGAAATAATGGAAGACTTCTTGATTGAAGCCTTTGAAATGAACGAGCAATTGGATCAGGATTTAGTGGAATTGGAGCATAACCCTGAAGATTTGGACTTGCTCAATCGCATTTTTAGAGTCGCTCACACCATTAAAGGCTCTAGCTCGTTTTTGAATCTTAATATTCTCACGCACCTCACGCACAACATGGAAGATGTCCTAAATCGCGCCAGAAAGGGCGAAATCAAAATCACACCGGATATTATGGATGTCGTGTTGCGCTCCATTGATTTGATGAAAACTTTACTCGTAACAATTAGAGATACCGGATCAGATACCAATAACGGCAAGGAAAACGAGATTGAAGAAGCGGTCAAACAGCTTCAAGCCATTACAAGCCAAAATTTAGAGGGTGCTAAAGAAACTTCAGGGACTAAAGAAGCCCCAAAAGAAGTAAAAGAAGAAATTAAAGAAAAAGCGAAAGAAGAAGTTAAAGCAAATAAAACCCCTACTGCAGAAAATCCCGCAAGCGATAACCCGCTAGCCGATGAGCCGGATTTGGATTATGCTAACATGAGCGCTGAAGAAGTGGAAGCGGAGATTGAACGGCTGTTGAACAAGCGCCAAGAGGCCGATAAAGAACGAAGAGCTCAAAAAAAGCAAGAAGCCAAACCTAAACAAGAAGTTGCCACCAAAACAGAAACCCCTAAGACAGAAACTCCCAAAGCCCCTAAAACCGAAACTAAAGCTAAGGCTAAAGCCGATACTGAAGAAAATAAAGCCCCCTCTATTGGCGTGGAGCAAACCGTTAGGGTAGATGTGCGCCGCTTGGATCACTTAATGAATTTAATCGGTGAGCTTGTTTTAGGAAAAAATCGCTTGATCAGGATTTATAGCGATGTGGAAGAACGCTATGATGGGGAAAAGTTTTTAGAGGAATTAAACCAGGTGGTTTCTTCTATTTCAGCGGTAACGACAGACTTGCAGCTTGCGGTGATGAAAACACGGATGCAACCAGTGGGCAAAGTGTTCAATAAATTCCCTCGCATGGTAAGGGATTTGAGCCGGGAATTAGGCAAGAGCATTGAGTTAATCATTGAGGGCGAAGAAACCGAATTAGACAAATCCATTGTAGAAGAGATTGGCGATCCGCTCATTCACATTATCCGCAACTCATGCGATCATGGGATTGAGCCTTTAGAAGAAAGAAGAAGGCTTAACAAGCCTGAAACCGGTAAGGTGCAACTGAGTGCGTATAATGAGGGTAACCACATTGTGATTAAAATCTCTGATGACGGCAAGGGATTAGACCCTGTGATGCTTAAAGAAAAAGCGATTGAAAAAGGGGTGATTAGCGAAAGAGACGCTGAAGGCATGAGCGATAGGGAAGCGTTTAATCTCATTTTCAAGCCAGGTTTTTCTACCGCAAAAGTCGTTTCCAATGTTTCAGGCAGAGGCGTGGGCATGGATGTGGTGAAAACCAATATTGAAAAGCTCAATGGGATCATTGAAATTGATTCAGAAGTGGGGGTAGGCACGACTCAAAAGCTTAAAATCCCTCTCACTTTAGCTATCATTCAAGCTTTACTCGTGGGCGTTCAAGAAGAATATTACGCTATCCCGCTTTCTTCAGTGTTAGAAACCGTGCGCATCAGCCAGGATGAAATCTACACCGTTGATGGCAAGAGCGTGTTGCGCTTGAGAGATGAGGTGCTTTCTTTGGTGCGCCTTTCTGATATTTTTAAAGTGGATGCTATTTTGGAATCCAACTCAGATGTGTATGTGGTTATCATTGGCTTGGCTGATCAAAAAATTGGCGTGATCGTGGATTATTTAATCGGTCAAGAAGAAGTGGTCATCAAATCTTTAGGTTACTATCTTAAAAACACTAGAGGCATTGCTGGCGCTACGGTGAGAGGCGATGGGAAAATCACTCTCATTGTAGATGTGGGGGCGATGATGGATATGGCAAAAAGCATCAAGGTCAATATCACTACCTTGATGAACGAATCCGAAAACACCAAGAGCAAAAATTCCCCTAGCGATTATATTGTCTTAGCGATTGATGACAGCAGCACAGATAGAGCGATTATCCGCAAATGTTTAAAACCATTAGGCATCACGCTTTTAGAAGCCTCTAACGGGTTAGAAGGCTTAGAAATGCTTAAAAATGGCGATAAAACCCCGGACGCTATTTTAGTGGATATTGAAATGCCTAAAATGGACGGCTACACTTTCGCTTCTGAAGTGCGCAAATACAATAAATTCAAAAACCTGCCTTTGATTGCAGTAACCAGTCGGGTGACTAAAACCGATAGGATGCGTGGCGTTGAATCTGGCATGACTGAATACATCACCAAACCTTATAGCGGTGAGTATTTAACCACCGTAGTGAAACGCAGCATCAAATTAGAAGGAGAATAGTCATGAGCAATCAATTAAAAGATTTATTTGAAAAACAAAAAGAAGCTAGTGCGGGTTCTAAACAAGAAGACAATGAAGAAATTTTGCAATTCATCGGTTTTATTATTGGCGATGAAGAATACGCCATTCCTATTTTGAATATTTTAGAGATCGTCAAACCCATTGGTTACACACGAGTCCCTGAAACCCCAAACTATGTGCTTGGCGTGTTCAATTTAAGGGGTAATGTCTTCCCTTTGATTAGCTTGCGTTTAAAATTCGGATTGAAAGCGGAGAAGCAAAACAAAGACACTCGTTATTTGGTGGTGCGACACAACGATCAGATCGCTGGGTTTTTCATTGATCGCTTAACTGAAGCCATTCGCATCAAACAAACGGATATTGACCCGGTGCCAGAAACTTTGAGCGATAACAACAATCTAACTTATGGCATTGGGAAACAAAACGACAGACTCGTAACCATTTTAAGAGTGGAAGAAATCTTAAAAAAAGACTTCTAAAAACCTTTTCTATCAAACCCTTATGGGTTTTGTGAAAGATTTGTTCCATTAAAAGCTTGATTTTAATCAAGCGGTAATGTTTGAGTAATTTTTGATTGGAAACAGAGTTTTTTTAATCTTTTCTTTTAAAAATAGCGTGAAAATTTTTTAAGTGGATTAAAAAGAACCTCTCATTTTTTAGTTTTTATCACCAACGCTTTTTAATAAGCGGAGCTTTTTGCGTTGAGATTCACTAAATTGTAGCCCCCTCCTTTTAAGGATTTCCTATTTCAACACTTTTAAAAGCGCTTCATAATTAGGCTCTTCTAAAATGTTTTGAACGATCTCTTTATAGATAACCACTCCCTTATCATCAAGAACAAACACCGATCGAGCGAGTAAGCCTTGAAAAGAGCCCTTGCCTAACAGCACGCCGTAATTTTCCCCAAAAGCCTTATACCTAAAATCGCTTAAAATTCTTAAGTCCTTAATGCCTTCAGCGCCGCAAATTTGCCCTTGAGAAAAAGGCAAGTCCATAGAAATAACGCTAAAACTCACAGAAGGCAGTTTTCCGGCTTGCTCATTGAAGTGTTTGGCTTGGAGCAAGCAAACCGATCCGGTTAAACTAGGGAGCGCGCTAACGACCTGAAAACGCACGCCTTGCTTCAACAAATTGACTTCTTGCAAATCGCCATTGACCAATTTCACATCAGGGGCTTTATCGCCCACTTTTAAGGCTTTCCCTTCTAATTGGTATGTTTCTTCTTTAAAAGTAACTTTTTGCATTGTTAAATCCTTTCTAATGAATTGCTATATTGCGTTAGAATAATAGTCAATTAAGATTAACTTTTAAAAAATTTAAAAAGAATTTGTTTAAAAAATCGTTTCAATTTTAAAAAACCCCTTAAAATCTACAAAATTTGCATAACGATCAATTTTTAAGAAAAGATTTACCAAAAAGTATTAAAAAATGATTACAATACGGCTATCTAATCACAAGGAGAAAACATGTTTACATTACGAGAATTGCCTTTTGCTAAAGACAGCATGGGAGATTTTTTAAGCCCTGTAGCGTTTGATTTCCACCATGGGAAACACCATCAAACTTATGTGAATAATTTGAACAACCTCATCAAAGGCACAGATTTTGAGAAAAGTTCTTTGTTTGCTATTTTGACAAAATCTAGCGGAGGCGTGTTTAATAACGCCGCTCAAATTTATAACCACGATTTTTATTGGGATTGCCTAAGTCCCAAAGCGACTGCCTTAAGCGATGAGTTAAAAGGGGCTTTAGAAAAAGATTTCGGATCGTTGGAAAAATTTAAAGAAGACTTCATTAAGAGCGCGACCACTTTGTTTGGCTCTGGTTGGAATTGGGCAGCGTATAATTTAGACACTCAAAAAATTGAAATCATTCAAACCAGCAACGCTCAAACCCCAGTTACGGATAAAAAAGTGCCGCTTTTAGTGGTAGATGTGTGGGAGCATGCTTATTACATTGACCATAAAAACGCGCGCCCTGTGTATTTGGAAAAATTCTATGGGCATATCAATTGGCATTTTGTTTCTCAATGCTATGAATGGGCGAAAAAAGAAGGCTTAGGCTCAGTGGATTACTACATCAATGAGTTGGTGCATAAAAAAGCTTAAGCGTTATTTTGCATAGAGTGGTTTAAAGGTTTTTAAACCACGCTTCTTTTTTGAATGAAAGACACTCTGTTTAACAAATCCCTAGACAAACGCTTTTGTTTTGATGAGAAAGTCGCCCATGTTTTTGATGACATGCTGGAGCGCTCCATCCCCTATTATCATGAAATGTTGAATCTGGGAGCGTATTTTATCGCTCAAAATTTAAAAGAAAATATCCATCCTAAGTCCTTGTCTAAGCCCTTGATTTATGATTTGGGCTGTTCTACCGGGAACTTTTTCATCGCACTTAACCAACAGATCCAACAGGATATTGAGCTTGTAGGGATTGACAATTCCATGCCCATGCTTAAAAAAGCACAAGAAAAATTAAAAGATTTTAACAATGTCCGTTTTGAATGCATGGATTTTTTAGAGGTTGAGTTTAGAGAAGCGAGCGCGTTTTCATTGCTTTTTGTGTTGCAATTTGTCCGCCCCATGCAAAGAGAGGTGTTGCTTAAAAAGATTTATAACAGCCTTGCGTTGAATGGGGTTTTATTGGTGGGCGAAAAAATCATGAGCGAAGATCGGATATTAGACAAGCAAATGATAGAGCTATACTACCTTTATAAACAAAATCAAGGCTACAGCCACAATGAAATCGCTTTCAAAAGGGAAGCGTTAGAAAATGTGCTTGTGCCTTATAGTTTGAAAGAAAATATCGCGCTTTTAGAAAGCGTGGGGTTTAAGCATGTGGAAGCGGTGTTTAAATGGGTGAATTTCACGCTGTTAGTCGCCAGAAAAACTTAAGTTTTTTAAAATAATATAGAAGACTTGAGTTTTTTAAAGCAATATAGAAGACTTGAGTTTTTTAAAAAATATCCACAGGATCCATATTCACGCTGCAAGGGATATTAGGGGCGGATTTTAAAAACGCATGCACGCTTTTGATTAGGCTTAAAGGGTTTTTGGAACGCAACAAAATCAGGTAGCGGTAAGAAGAGGCGATTTTTTCAATGGGGGCTTTAAAGCTAGAGAGCGTTACGCCCTTTTCTAAACACGAAGAAAGGGTTTGAGAGGCTTTTAGGCTCAATTGTTGGGCTTTTTCTTCGTTTTTATGCTTAAATTCTAACAAACACAGCCTTGAAAAAGGCGGGTAGAGTTCGCACCTTTCTTGCAATTCGTATTGTAAAAAATCTTCATAATCTTCTAAGAAGTTTTCTAATAGATCGGTTTCGGTGCTTTGAATGAACACTTGGCCAGAAATTTGCCTAGCGCTCCTCCCGGCGATTTGATAGAGTAACGACACGCCTTCTTCTAAAGCCCTGTAACTATTAGATTTAATGATATTGTCTATACCTAAAACAACCGCTAAACTCACTTTAGCGTAATCATGCCCTTTGCTTATCATCTGCGTGCCGATTAAGATATTCGTTTTTTGAGCGTTGAAATCGTTTAAAATATTGTGGAGTTTTTTGGGTGTGCTGGTGTGATCTTTATCCAAAATCGCTATTTTAGCGCCTTTCAAAAGGCCTTCTAATTCGTTCAACACTTGCATGGTGCCTATCCTTTTACCCACTAAAACTTCGCTTTGACATGCGCTGCAAATTTTAGGGATAGGGCTTGAAAAATGGCAATAATGGCACATGAGTTTGTTGGTTTTTAAATGCAAACTCATATTCACGCTGCAAAAGGGGCATTGAACGCTTTTGTAGCAATTTTGACACAGCAAGGTTTTGAAATTAGCCCTTGTAGGCACAAAAATAATGGCTTGCTCGTTTTTGTCTATAACTTGTTTTAGCGCTTCTAGGAGTTTGGGCGTGATAAAACGCTCGGTTTTTTCAAAAATAATGTTTTTTTGCGTAGGGGTGTAACGCCCCTTTAAGCGCACTAAAGCCTTATCTTTAAAGCGTTTGTAACTATTTAAACTTGGCGTAGCAGAGCCTAAGATCACTTGAATAGGGAATTTATGGGATAAATACAAGCATAAATCCCTAGCGTTATACATAGGGCTTTGATGGGATTTATAAGAAAAGTCATGCTCTTCATCTACAATGATTAAACCCAACTCCTTAAGGGGTAAAAACAACGCGCTTCGTGTGCCTACCACCAATTTGATTTCTTGCGAATAAAGCTTTTCTAAAAATTGTTTTTTTTGGGTTTGAGAGAGTTTGCTATGCCACAAGCCTAAATTTTCTTTAAAGACCCTTTTAAGGCGTTGTTGCATTTGAGGGGTGAGGGCGATTTCTGGCACTAACAATAAAGCGCTTTTTTTTTGCTCTAAAGTTTGAGCGATTGAATGCATATAAATCTCGGTTTTCCCACTACCCGTATCGCCAAAGAGCAAGCTTGCTGAATGTTTTTGCAATTCTTTTAAAGCGTTTGTTTGCGTTTGGCTTAATACATTAAGAACAGGCTCAATTTTTTCTAACCCCACCAAATCGCATTCTTTAAAAGGGGTAAAAAGATTTAAGACTGAAGAAAGATTAGCCGAGTAATATTGAGCGATAAATATAGCAAGCTCTATTTGAAAGGGGAGTAAAAAATAAGGGGTTTTTTCTAACTCTAGGCATTCAAAAGAGGGTTTTGAAACTTCTTCAAGAACGACGCCCAAAAGCGTTTTATTCCTTAAAGGGATATTGACTAACGCTCCTTTAAGGTGTCGCTCTTTAGAAAAGTAAGTTAAAGGGGGGGTTTTATTTTTTAAAGGAGCGATCAAGTAATAGAACATGATGAGATTTTTTCTAAAAGCTTTTGGAGTTCATTATGCAAATACTCGTTCTGGCAACTTTCATGCAAATAATCCTTTAAAAGCTCTAAGGCGTTTAATTCTTGGTTATGGAAACGCTCCTTTAGGGTGCGTTTCATCTCATCGCTAAAGGTGTTATTGAGAGAGATTTTATAGCGTTTGCCTAAATAAGTGATTTCTAAGCTATCGTTTTCTAAAGACATGTTTTTAATGGTTTATGACAATAAATCAGAGATTTTGTCATAAAGACCTTGAATGCCCTTATCTTTAGCGCTCAATTCATCGTATAAAATAGCGATTTGAATGTCTTTTTCTTCATTTTGTGCATTCAAGGTGGTGTTTGCTTGGCGTAAAGCGTTCAACTCTTCTTCTTGTTTTTGGATTTTTTCAATCAATTCATCAATTTTAGCGCCCAATTGGTTTAACAAACTTAAAGATTGCATAATAAGCCTTTCATGGTTTTTGAAAGTTATTATATCAAAGCTATTAAATTATCGCAAAATACCCCTATCCCCTTAAGGTAATGACTTTTACTATAAAATAAAGTAACTAAAACCCCATGTTTTAAACCATTCTTATGGTGGTATTTAGTATTATTTATTACCATAAAGCAACAAGACAGAAAGCTTGACATGGGAGTGGTGAATGCAAAAAAGTATATTAAAAATGACTCTGTTGTTGGTTTTCCTCTTTTTAAGAAACGCTGTTGGTTTAGAGGATAAAAAAGCGGATCTTAAAAGCGTTCAAAATACGCCCAAAAATTTACCCCCTATCCAATTAAGGCTCGATCAAGCCTATGAAGATCTGATTAAAATGTTAGACAATATGGGAAAAAGCACGCAGTATGAGTTCCCTAAAATCAAAGAAATCCTAGAGCAAAGCGAAGAAGAATGGCTCAAAGTCGCCCATGAAGAATGCGTGGCGTTGGTTATGCTAATAAGCCCCAAAGCTTCTATTGAAAATAGCCCGATTTATAGGAATTGCTATGAAGCTTATGTGAAACAAAGAATCCATGATTTATATGATTTTTATATAGAGGGCAAAAAGGTGAAAAGAAAAATCAAAAAAGCCCATAAGCAAGAGATTGCTATTAAGCAATCCCAGCCCTTAAAAAAAGAGCCGCCTAAGAACGAGAATAAAAAGAGCTTAGTAAAACCCAGCTTAAAAGATGCGAGTATCCCTAAAGGGTATTACTTGCAAATTGGGGTTTTTTTGAATGCGCCCAGTAAGGATTTTTTGCAAACGCTCAAAACTTTCCCCTACCAAATAAAGAAAAAAGACTCCCTCACGCATTATTTTATTGGCCCTTATAAAACGAAAGAAGAAGCCCTAAAACAGCTTGAAAATGCAACTAAAAGCTTTAAAAATAAGCCCGTGTTGGTGGAAAGATAGTTTTATTGGATTTGATAAAGCCACCTGGCCATTAGCGCGACAAACAAACTCGCGCCCAAAAACACATAGCCTATCATTTTATAAAGGGGGATAAAATTTTTTTGAATCTCTTCTTCTGCAATAATGATTTTAGAAACCCCTAAGCGGTTAGTTGGGGTGCTGTCTGTGAGGTAAAAGCCTTGTTTTTTAAGCATAAAATAAGGGGTTTTGATGGCGTCATTTTTAAAAGAGACCACAAACGCCCCGATATTAGAAAACTTGACTTTGTTATCCCCATCCAATAAGACAAAAGGGGTGTTTTTGAATCGTTCTTCTAAGATTTTTAAAGGCTCTAAAGAAGAGGTATTATCCAATTCTAAAAGGCTTTTAGCGATCGCATCAGCGGTGTATTGCATGCGTGTTTGGGTGTTTTCTAAGAGGTTATTTTTCGCATAAAAGAAAAATAACGCTAACAAAACCCCCACTAAAAGCAAGGTAGAAAGGGTATAAACGATTAAAAAACGCTTTTTAAAAGAATAGGGCATGACAAACCTTTTTGTTGATAGCAAGTTGGATAACACAGCTTTTTAGGATTAAAAACGCTCAAAAACAGCCTCTTTTTTCTACCATATTTATTTAATTTTATGGTAAATTTTTGAAAAATTGTTATAATTCTCCTACACTTTTATTGGTAAATTTAATTAAAAAAGGAGTTTAAAATATGCTTGATATATGGATAGATATGATAATTTGTATTTTTTATTTGCTCTTTTTTACGACTCCTTACATTGTAGGCGATATTTTGCAATTGAAATTTATCCGTCAAAAGCTCTGCGAGAAGCCTGTTTTACTCCCACAAAAGGATTATGAAGAAGCGGGAAATTACGCCATTAGGAAAATGCAATTATCCATTATTTCTCAAATTTTAGACGGGATAATCTTTGCTGGTTGGGTCTTTTTTGGTTTGACGCATTTAGAAGATTTGACGCATTATTTAAACCTTTCTGAAACGCTAGGCTACTTGGTGTTTGCCTTGTTGTTTTTAGCGATTCAAAGCGTTTTATCCTTACCCATTAGCTACTACACCACCATGCATTTGGATAAGGAATTTGGCTTTTCTAAAGTGAGCTTGTCGTTGTTTTTTAAGGATTTTTTCAAAGGGTTATTGCTCACTTTAAGCGTGGGATTGTTGTTGATTTACATTCTCATTATGATTATTGAACATGTGGAACATTGGGAGATTAGCTCGTTTTTTGTCGTGTTTGTTTTTATGATCTTGGCTAATCTTTTTTACCCTAAAATCGCCCAGCTTTTCAACCAATTCACCCCCTTGAATAATAGGGATTTGGAGAGTCAAATTGAGAGCATGATGGACAAGGTGGGTTTTAAATCCGAAGGCATCTTTGTGATGGACGCTAGCAAGAGGGATGGGCGTTTGAATGCGTATTTTGGGGGCTTGGGTAAAAACAAGCGGGTGGTGTTGTTTGACACTTTGATCTCTAAAGTTGGGACAGAAGGGCTTTTAGCCATTTTAGGGCATGAATTAGGGCATTTTAAAAATAAGGATTTGTTGAAAAGTTTAGGGATTATGGGAGGCTTGCTCGCTCTTGTTTTTGCTTTGATCGCTCATTTGCCACCGATCGTTTTTGAAGGCTTTAATGTTTCACAAACGCCAGCGAGTTTGATTGCGATCTTGCTCTTGTTTTTGCCGGTATTTTCTTTTTACGCTATGCCATTGATTGGGTTTTTTAGCCGAAAGAATGAATACAATGCGGACAAATTTGGAGCGAGTTTAAGCTCTAAAGAGGTTTTAGCCAAAGCGTTAGTGTCTATTGTGAGCGAGAATAAAGCGTTCCCCTATTCGCACCCTTTTTATGTTTTCTTGCATTTCACGCACCCGCCGCTATTAGAGCCGCTTGAAAGCTTTGGATTATGAAATTGAATGACCCTTTCACAAGCCCTAAACAAAGCCAAAAAAGAATTATCGCAAAAAGGTTTTAGGGGTGGCTTAGAGTCTGAAATTTTATTAGGCTTTGTCTTGCAAAAAGAAAGGGTTTTTTTACACACGCATGCTTATTTAGAGTTAAACCACGAAGAAGAGGTGCGCTTTTTTGAATGGGTAGAAAAGCGTTTGAACGACTGCCCCATAGAATATTTATTAGAAAGCTGTGATTTTTATGGGCGCTCTTTTTTCGTGAATGAGCATGTTTTAATCCCACGGCCTGAAACGGAGATTTTAGTCAAAAAAGCCCTTGATATTATTTCTCAATACCATTTAAAAGAGATAGGCGAAATAGGCATAGGGAGTGCTTGCGTGTCCGTTAGTTTGGCTTTAGAAAACCCCAAAATTTCCATTCATGCGAGCGATATTTCACCCAAAGCTTTAGAAGTGGCGTTAAAAAACATTGAACGCTTTAATTTAAAAGAGCGTGTTTTTTTAAAACAAACATGCCTTTGGGATCATATGCCAACGATAGAAATGCTTGTCTCTAACCCGCCTTATATCGCTAGAGATTATCCTTTGGAAAAATCCGTCCTCAAAGAACCGCACGAAGCCCTTTTTGGGGGGGTTAAAGGCGATGAAATCTTAAAAGAAATCATTTTTTTAGCCGCTAAATTAAAAATCCCTTTTTTGGCCTGTGAAATGGGGTATGACCAGTTGAAAAGCTTGAAAGAATGCTTGGAGTTTTGCGGTTATGATGCAGAGTTTTACAAGGATTTGAGCGGCTTTGATAGAGGGTTTGTGGGCGTTTTAAAAAGTTTTTTAAGATAAGGTTAAAACTTAATTACCCTTTTAGTGTTACAATAAAAACACTTAAAACAATAAAGGATGCCGCTCATGTATGTTGAAAAAATTCTCCAATCTTTACAGAAAAAATACCCTTATCAAAAAGAGTTCCATCAAGCCGTCTATGAAGCCATCACTTCTTTAAAGCCCCTTTTAGACAGCGATAAAAGTTATGAAAAGCATGCCATTTTAGAGCGTTTGATTGAGCCTGAAAGGGAGATTTTTTTTAGGGTGTGTTGGCTAGATGATAACAACCAGATTCAGGTCAATCGGGGGTGTAGGGTTGAATTCAATTCAGCGATTGGCCCTTATAAGGGGGGTTTGAGATTCCACCCTAGCGTGAATGAAAGCGTGATCAAATTTTTAGGCTTTGAGCAAGTGTTGAAAAACTCGCTCACCACTTTGGCTATGGGGGGCGCTAAGGGGGGGAGCGATTTTGACCCTAAAGGGAAGAGCGAGCATGAGATCATGCGTTTTTGCCAGGCGTTCATGAATGAATTATACCGCCATATTGGGGCTACGACTGATGTGCCAGCCGGGGATATTGGAGTGGGCGAAAGAGAGATTGGCTATCTGTTTGGGCAATACAAAAAATTAGTCAATCGTTTTGAGGGCGTATTGACCGGTAAAGGACTCACTTATGGGGGGAGCTTGTGCAGAAAAGAAGCTACCGGTTATGGGTGCGTGTATTTTGCTGAAGAAATGTTGCAAGAGAGGAACAGCTCTTTAGAGGGCAAGGTTTGCAGCGTTTCTGGGAGCGGTAATGTCGCTATTTATACCATTGAAAAACTGCTTCAAATAGGCGCTAAACCGGTAACGGCGAGCGATTCTAATGGCATGATTTACGATAAAGACGGCATTGATTTAGAGCTTTTGAAAGAGATTAAAGAAATCCGTCGTGGGAGGATCAAAGAATACGCTTTAGAAAAAAAGAGCGCGAAATACACCCCAACAGAAAATTACCCCAAAGGAGGGAATGCCATATGGCATGTGCCTTGTTTTGCGGCTTTTCCTAGCGCGACTGAGAATGAATTGAGCGTTTTAGACGCTAAAACCCTCCTTTCTAACGGGTGTAAATGCGTGGCTGAAGGGGCGAACATGCCCTCAAGCAATGAAGCGATTGAATTGTTTTTGCAGGCTAAGATTTCTTATGGTATAGGCAAGGCGGCTAATGCTGGGGGGGTGAGCGTGAGCGGCTTGGAAATGGCGCAAAATGCGAGCATGCACCCTTGGAGTTTTGAAGTGGTGGATGCGAAATTACACCACATCATGAAAGAGATCTATAAGAATGTCTCTCAAACCGCTAAAGAGTTTAAAGACCCTACTAATTTTGTTTTAGGGGCTAATATCGCTGGTTTTAGAAAAGTAGCGTCTGCGATGATAGCGCAAGGGGTTTGATTACCCCCAATTTTACAAACCCAATTTTTTAACCCATCTCCTTATGGCGCGCAACAAAGGTAAGGATTTTTGATAAGCTTTGCGATAGATTTTAAAAGTGGTGTTTTGAGAGAGTTCTAATAAAGGCGAGGCGTTTTGTAAAAGGCGCTCATAATTAACCCTCAAATCATCATAATTAACCCTCAAATCATCATAATTAACCCTCAAATCATCAATAGATATTAAAGGCTCATTCAAATCACGATAGAAAATGAAAGGGTTATTATGATAGATAGTATCGTTTTCTAAAATCGTTTTAAAAAAATCCAGGATCTTTTCAAAACTCAAATCCTGGTAAAAACCAGCTTTCCCATCAATGGTGTTCAAGGGGTTTTCATAGAGCATGTCTAAATAAGCGTTTGGGTGCGTGTGCAAGTATCTCACATAATCAATCGCTTCATCAAA